>JABMOW010000108.1 GCA_013204025.1 Fidelibacterota bacterium
ATCTTCAGGCGGATATGGACTTGCACTGGTAGGTACGATTCCCTTGATAAAAATGTCAGCAGACATTAAAAATCTGGAAAAACAGTTAACTTCAAACGAAGCAAATCCAACTAAAACCGGGGATGGAATAAAATGAAAATCATTTTCCCGTTAATCATTTGTTTTGCAATTTCCTTTACTCAAGCAGTTGCGCCAACATTTTTTCTCCCGACTCTAAAGGGAGATCATTTTTTCGCTAGTGAACATTATGGGGAAGAAGCAAAAGATTCAAAGATGACAGTCATTAGTTTTTTTGCAACTTGGTGTGGTCCCTGTCAGAAGGAGATCAAAACGCTGGAGAGTTTTTCAAAAAAATACACAGATGTGAATTTCTATCTCATTAACTATATGGAAGAAGAAGCAGTTATCTTAAAATGGCTGGAAAAAATGGAAACAGACTTACCCATTTTACTGGATAGATATGGGCTCATCGCAGAGAAATTTGATGGGGTCATTAGTCAAAATGCTGGAAAAAAGGCAGCTATCCTTCCGGCTCTTTTTGTGATTGATAAAAATGGAGTGATCACCTATTCTCACAGTGGATTTGAAAATAAAGCTGCAGAATATTTGGAAACTATATTAAGGACCTATGATGAATAAGTTTATTTCCATAGTTGTCGTCATGTTATTGCTTGTTTTAACCACATGCAAAGACCGCTCTCACTCAAACCCATTTGACCCGAAAGTGGATTTGAACCCAGACGATTGGGCACCGTCGAATCTTCAGGCTACCCCATTAAATGATTCACAAATCAGGCTCACCTGGGAGCAGGAAGATGATAGAATAGAAGGATTCAGAATACAAAGTAACGCCGAATCATCGGATTATACCTTGATTAAAGAACTCACCGCTGATTCTACCAATTACACAGACACAGGTTTGATTTTAGGTCAAACCTACATCTACAGAGTGAATTCATACACTGAAGTAAACGAATCTGCTTATAAAGAAGTGACATACCATTTTTGGAGAGACTGCATCAACGAATGGGAAGGATCTGCTTACCTGGATGAGTGTAACGAATGCGTTGGAGGAAATAGCGATTTAGGAGAGAATTATCTTATGGACTGTGCAGGAATATGCAATGGTTCAAGCTATGAAGATGCGTGTAGTATTTGTGATGACAATCCTGCGAATGACAATACAGACATGGACTGTGCAGGAATATGCAATGGTGAAAGCTATGAAGATGATTGCGGTGTTTGTGATGATGATCCGTTAAATGACAATTTATATTTTGAAGAACCGTTTGTAGACGTAAATGGAAATGGCATTTGGGATTGGGTAGAACCGTTTCAAGACATAAATAATACTGGTTTATATGAATCGGGTATCTTCGGCCCAGATTCCGATTGTAACGGTGACTGTTTTGGAACAGCCAATATCAATAATTGTTATGTGTGTGTGGGTGGAGAAACAGGGCACGCGGAAAATAATTGTTACCCAGTGGGAGACATCGATGGAAACATCTATCAAACAATTCTCATCGGAAATCAAAGATGGATGGCAGAGAACCTTAAGGTGACCCATTATCGAAACGGTGATGAAATTCCAACAGGATATAGCAACTCCGGGTGGATAGGGTTGTCATCAGGTGCTTTTGCAGTCTACGACGACGATCCGGCCAATACGGAAACCTACGGAAATCTGTACAACTGGTATGCGGTTAACGATACCCGTGATATCTGCCCTGAAGGCTGGCATGTGCAAACAAGTAGTGAATGGCAGGAATTAGAGGATTACCTTGGGGGCAATGGTATTGCAGGAGGTTCATTAAAAGCGACTGGTACGATTGAGGGGGGTGATGGCTTATGGTATGCTCCAAATGGTGGTGCGACAAATTCAAGCGGTTTTACTGGTCTCCCCGGCGGGAAGCGTTTGAACTATAATGGTAACTACACCGATATGGGTAACTATGGTTTCTTTTGGACCTCTACGACCGACACGAGTACCATTGCAGATATTAGATTACTTTCTTCCGATTCGCATGGAGTCGGTCGGGGCCAGATCGGTATGCGAAACGGATCATCGGTTCGTTGTGTAGGGGAATGACTATCCCGACGCTTCGGTCGGGATGAGACAACATGCTGACAATCACCAAGGAGTCTCATTTGACTATTTATTCCGTCGCCCACCAAAGGCGGACAAGCAGACCGGATTGAAAATAAATTGATAAAATGAAAAAAATAAAATTAATATTAACAATTGTTATTCTGATCGGTACGGGCTGCAAAGACCGTCCGCGGTCAAACCCGTTTGACCCTGGTACCGGACTTGACCCTAACCGGTGGGCACCGTCGAATTTGCAAGTGGAACAACTATCAGTCACTCAAGTAAAGCTCACGTGGCAGCAGGAAGAAAGCCATATTGAAGGTTTTAGGATTGACAAGAAAATTAATAATGAAACATGGTTGTCAGGATATGCATCATTATCTGAAACGACATTTGAATTTATAGACGAACAGGCAGTTCCGCTGGCTAACAACCAATATAGGGTGATAGCAATTGCAGGAGACAACGAATCTGATCCGATTTCAAACTCAATAACACCAGAGTTCCCAAAGCCCACTGGATTAACAATATCCCAACCAAATGAATTCCAGCTGGATTTAACCTGGCAGGATAACAGTAACGGAGAAGATGGTTTTAGGATAGATCGACAAATCGATTCAGGGTCATGGATAATTAATTTCGCTCAGCTTAATGCAAATACTGAAACTTGGACGGATATCATTTCAGATTATGGTAAATCCCATCAATATCGGATTTATGGTTTCGCTGACAATGTAAATTCAGAATCAGTTGTATCAACCATTACACACTCCATTAATGCTCCTACAAATCTGATAGCAAGTCAGGGTTCTAATAACTCCATCTTGTTAAACTGGGATGATAACAGTTCAATTGAGACAGGTTATAATGTAAATAGAAAAATCGAAAACGGATCATTCGAATTTTTGACAATGATTGAAGAGAATACATCTAATTATACAGATAATAATATTATAAACGGATTACACTATAGATATCGAGTTTACGCAATATCTGGGAATGACAGTTCAGCATGGTCAAATGAATTTGTTGCTTTTTATGATTGTGCTGGCACCTGGAGTGGAAATACGAATATCGACTGTGCAAACGATTGTGGTGGTGCTGCAGATTTAGATACATGCGGTGTGTGTTCTAGTGGAAATTCCGGTCATACTGCCGACAGCGATCAGGACTGTAACGGTTATTGTTTTGGGACAGCTGAAATAGATGATTGTGGTGTGTGTGATGACAATCCCACAAATGATGATGATGACAAGGATTGTGCAGGTATCTGCTTTGGAGACACAATTGTAGACTGTAATGATGTTTGTGATGGTTTTGCGGCAATAGACGAATGTGGATCCTGTACAGGTGGATATACGGAATTGGAAACCAACTACCAAATGGATTGTGCTGGGATTTGTTTTGGGGATGATATTTCATGTTTAGATTGTATTGATTATAACGGAAATGATTATGATATTGTGTTGATAGGTACCCAAATCTGGATGGCAGAAAACCTGAAAGTCACTCATTACCGGAATGGGGATGAGATACCTAATATTACCAATAACACTGAATGGCCTCCTCTTGCAACAGGTGCATACGGGGATTTCAATAATAACCCTGAATACGCCAATACCTATGGTAGGCTCTACAATTGGTACGCTGTTGACGATACCAGAGATGTCTGCCCAGAAGACTGGCATGTTCCTACTGATGCTGAGTGGATGGAGTTGGAAATGACTTTGGGTATGAGTAACGTAGAAGCCCATAATATTGACTGGCGAGGTACGAACGAAGGTAGCAAACTTGCGGGTAATGCAGATCTATGGGATAGTGGTACTTTAGAAAATGATAGCGAATTCGACGCATCAGGTTTTCTTGCCCTTCCGGGTGGTTACCGCTATTACGGCAATGGAAACTACGCCAGTAAGACCGTAAGTTGCTACTTTTGGTCTTCTACGGCAATCAATAGTTACAGCGCCTGGAACCGGCAACTGCATCACGACCATTCAGATGTGTTGCGTAGCAGCTCAAGCTGGACCGTGAAGCGCTACGGGTTCTCTGTCCGTTGTGTTAGGGATAATTGATTCTTTGACAATTCGACCATTAGACTATTTATCCAGTCAAAGATGGGATTGAAAATAAATTTTGAAAATTAATTGTGGCAATTCAACAGCGACAAGAGTTTCATTACAAGTGTGATGAACAATGCTTATTTCACAATATTCAATAGAGTAGAAGGCTTTAATTATAGGACATGTAGATTTAGATTTGAACGGAAATCAGAATCTCTGAATTATACTTTTTTTATGGGACTTCAATAGTTGTGAATTTTTACAAATAATATCAAGGATTAACAAAATGAATGCGATCAATACAACTCCTAGATATACAATCATCTTTACCATTTTTGGTATTATTTTTATTGGATGTAATGATGCCGGGTATGAATGGATATGAGGTCTGTGAGATATTAAAATCAGATGATTCTACAAGTGGTATACCCATAATATTTATCACAGCTCTAAATGATGCTGTAAATGAAACCAAAGGGATTGAATTAGGTGCTGTAGATTATATAACAAAACCGATAAATCCTGATATCGTTAAAAGTCGAGTTCGTAATCACTTGAAATTAAAGAAATATCAAGATCACCTGGAAGAGCTTGTTGAAGAAAGGACATTGGAAATAAAACAAACACAAGAAGCCACTATTGAAAGCATGGCAGCCTTGGCAGAATTTCGCGATCCCGAAACTGGTGGTCATATTCGGAGAACCCAAAATTATATTAAAGTTCTAGCGCAAACCCTGAGACAAAATCCCAAGTTCCAAGACAATCTGGATGATCAAACAATTTATATGTTATACTTAAGCGCCCCATTACATGATATAGGAAAGGTGGGCATTCCTGATGAAATTCTGCTTAAACCCGGAAAACTGACCCTTGAAGAATTTGAGATCATGAAAATGCATACCGTATATGGAAGAGATGCAATTGCTACGGCAGAAAAAAAAATCGTTGGAAAATCTTTCCTTAGTTTCGCAAATGAAATAGCTTATGGCCACCAAGAGAAATGGGATGGAAGCGGATATCCTGAAGGATTATCATCTGAAGAAATTCCGTTATCAGCAAGACTGATGGCTATTGCGGATGTATATGATGCACTTATAAGTAAACGAGTATACAAACCGGCATATACACACGAAGACGCAGTTGGTATGATAAAAAATGATAGTGGAACTCATTTTGACCCTGAAATAGTCGATGCATTCCTTCATGTAACCGATCTATTTGACCAAATCGGAAAAAAATATATTGATAAGGAAATAGAATAATTCCCCGGATCAGAAATCATCAAATTTATTCCTCATTTTGTGTAACAACTGAAAATTCTAACAGATATTTCGCCATATCTATTACAAGGACCGATTCCAGTAGTTTGTTTTGCATAGAATTATAACCTTATCATGTATAAATCTTGACTGACTCAAACGAACTTTATCAATGGAATTTTTGCACAAACCGGGAAAAGTGTAACCTATAAAGTGGTTCAATCCAATTGTACAGATCACAGAATCACCGATTATCGACAGTTTTGGCCGACAGTTTTGTATCGAATCTAAAATATTAATAAGAGTAAAAAAATATGTTGTTGAATCCCAAAATAGATAAATTCGAACACTTGGATAACGATTCCAGAGAAACGATAAAGAAATTGATCCTTTATTTCGAAAATAAGGGATTAGAGACAATCAAAAAAGAAGATCATGAGCGGGAATGGTATTCTGATTTTCTCGAATTTGTGAAAAAAGAGGAAATATTTTACAATTTTCTGACACCTACCGGGCAAGGAGAAGAGAGTTCGCGATGGGATACTTTCCGGAATTGTCAGCTCAACGAAGTTCTTGGGTTTTATGGTTTATGTTATTGGTATACCTGGCAGGTCTCAATCCTCGGCTTGGGACCAATATGGATGAGCAGTAATAAGGATATCCAAAAACAATCTGCCAAATTCCTGAAAGATGGTGGAATTTTCGCCTACGGATTATCAGAAAAGGAACATGGTGCAGATATTTATTCTACTCAAATGACGCTTACTCCAAAGGGCGATGGAACATATTTTGCGAACGGTGAAAAATATTATATCGGTAATGCAAACCAAGCGGCATTCGTTTCTACATTTGGAAAAATGTCCGATACGGGTGATTTTGTCTTTTTCGTTGTGGATTCAAAGCATGAAAAATTTGAATGTATCCAGAATGTCACAAACTCACAGAATTATGTGGCTGAATTTCGGTTGAATGATTATCCTATTACGGATACAGAAATTCTCTCTGTTGGCCGTGAAGCATGGGATATGTCGCTCAATACTGTCAATATTGGGAAATTTAATCTTGGCTGGGCGTCTATTGGTATTTGCACACATGCGTTTTATGAGGCATTGGATCATGCATCCGGCAGATATTTGTTTGATCATTACGTTACAGAATTTACTCATATTAAGCACCTGTTTGTGGATTCATATACTCGGTTAGTAGCAATGAAATTGTTCGCATTGCGTGGATCAGATTACATGCGGGCGGCTTCTCCGGATGACCGAAGGTATTTGCTGTATAATCCCATGGTGAAAATGAAAGTGACCACTCAAGGTGAGGAAGTGATAAATCTGTTATGGGATGTCATTGCGGCAAAAGGTTTTGAAAAAAGCATGTATTTTGAGATGGCAGCAAGAGATATTCGTGCATTACCAAAACTTGAGGGAACTGTACATGTAAACATGGCTTTGATTATCAAGTTCATGAAAAATTATTTTTTCAATCCGGCAGAATTTCCAGAGATATCCAAGATGGATGGTGGTCAAAATGATGATTTTATGTTTAAACAAGGGCCAACCAAAGGATTAGGGAAGATACAATTTCATGATTATAAAAAAATATATAACAGTGTCAATTTACCTAACGTCAATTTATTTAAAAAACAGATCCGTTTATTAAAACTATTACTGGCAGTAGCCCGACCAAATAAAAACCAGATCAAAGATTTTGACTTCCTGCTGAATCTCGGAGAACTGTTCACGCTTGTCGTATATGGACAATTAATCCTGGAGAATGCAAAAATACTGGGTATTGAGGACGACCTTATCGACCAGATCTTTGATTTTATCATCAGGGATTTCTCAAAATATTCGCTGATATTGTATTCCAAAACCAGCAGCACTGCCATGCAAAAATACATATGTAAGAAAATCATTAGAAAACCTGTAGTGAATCCGGATCGCATTAATAAAATATTGGAAGATTATGTTTACTTGTTAAAAGATACTTATAAAATGAATCAATGAACCTGATGAAACATGATTAGCGGGGCTTTTTGAATTTTAACAAAACCAAGAAAAGTATAACTTTGAATGTGGTCGAATCTATGGGGGCAGGTCACATTTTTCAATTTTTCTCAATGAGAGATTGAATGACTATTGAACAAAAAAAGGGGTTACAGTAGTAACCCCCTTTTCCAGACAATAAGAGACTATGTCTATTTCATAAGTAATACCTTTTGGATTTTCGTAACATTTCCAGTTTCCATCTTAACGACGTATAATCCACTTGAAATATTTCTCGCGTTCCACACGATTTTATGAGATCCTGCTTGCAGTGTGCTGTTAACCAATTGGTCAACCTCCCGCCCAAGCATGTCGTAAACATTGATCTTCACATCCGAGTCATATGGTAATCCGAAGGTAATATTGGTAACAGGGTTGAACGGATTTGGGTATGCTGGTGCCAATGAAATTTGAGATGGTATCCCCTGCAACACGACAGGCGTTCCACGGAAATTCCAGTCAACTACAATTCCTGACGTAAACGTAAGATTACCCTCAAACTCAAATAATGTCTCGTTGGTCAGATCATTGCCGGTAAGACTAAACATAATGATTCTACTATTAGTATAGTAGATTTCCCATCCGGGATTTATTTTCATATTCGTTATATCAAAGTCACCTTCCACTTCTAATTGAATACCTGCGACAATGCCATCTGCATGAAGTTTAACCTGTTGATTCTCTAATAAGATTCCAGCAGAATTCACCTCATCGGTGTCTTGTCTAGTAGAATTACCCAATATTATATTCACGACCTGAACCACATCTAAAACATTGATAGAATCATCCGCATTCACGTCCCCTGCA
>JABMOW010000109.1 GCA_013204025.1 Fidelibacterota bacterium
ACGAGGATGGATATTTTCCAGCAACAAAACTGTGATCTTATTTTTAGGGAAAGATGTGAATGGCATTAGCTTTTATCAGTTATTAGTTGAAAATCGAACAAATTCCCTTTTTGATACATTTCGATAAATTCATCGAAAGATGAAATCACTCTGTCAGCCTCGCAGGTGACTTCCGGCCTGTTCACATTTTCCGTGAAGGCGAAAAAATAGTCTGCAGCGCCGTCCTTTTTGACTTCCAAATCTGTGTAGCCATCACCGAACATCAATATCGGATGAGGAATATTACTCTTTTTGATTACCTGCGATTTACCATGATCCCGCGATAATGGATTATTTAGATCAATTCCCACAAGATTTGATTGTTCATCGAAAAGAACATCATTTGCAAAAATGTGATCTTCGCGGATTTTAAAATCATTAGTTACCGATCGGATAACATCTTTAAAACCGCCTGAAACAATATAAATCCTAGATTGATTGGCGATAAAAAAATCTTGATTTCTTTCAATGGAGGCTGTAATCTGCCCCTTCAAATTCTTACTGAGTTGCTTGAGATGATCATTTGTGGCTGATAATTGATTCAATCGGCGTTTCAGCGAATCGGTAAAGCTGATTTTGCCCGCCATTCCCAGCTCGGTAATTTTTCGGATATCATCAATGATTTCATCTCTGCGATTATGTCCGACGAGTGAAATGACGGCTAGTTCATCAAGAGTTTCCCCCGTAATAAACGTACTGTCAAAATCCAGAATGAGTGAGAAACTCTGACGCTTCAATTGACTGGACCTATTAGAAAATTCATATTTAGGAGGTTGTTTCTTCGAATACACCCATATCAGTATTTTTCCTCACACAATCCCATTTAAAGTACCGTCCGTTCATTGCAATGAATACACCATTTGGGAGAATCTGAACGAAGGATAGAGCGCTTCCTAAATTGAACATCCCGTCTGAACTGCCAAATTTATATGGAATCATCGCCCCTGTAAGGATGATAGTTTTTGGAATGTTCGCTTTGCCTAAATACCCAGCTGTTGTGACCAGAGTATCGGTTCCATGGGTGATGACGATCTGTTTCTGTGGCACTTCCTGACATCTTTGTATAAGATAGTTTCTTTGGCTTTCTGTCATTTCAAGACTATCAACCATCATCAGCGTTTCAATGTCCATATCCAAATGACATCGGCCTTTTTCCAGCATCTCAAAAAGGTGGGTTTTTTTAAACAGAAGTTTACCGGTCAGTTCATTGTATTCTTTATCGAATGTCCCACCGGTAATAAAAATTTTAATTGGTGATTTCATATTTTCCCCAAAAATAATACACAAAATTTATAGGAATATCTGATACTTCCATGAACGTAATGTTATCCGTCAACTGTTTTTTCGCTGCCAGTGTGAATACGTGACTTCTGAGGATAACATTATCTTTTCTTTGAGCAAAAAATCTGTGGAAATCATGTCGGTCGAAATTGGGATGAATGTGTCGATGCCAGGTTCTGTCAGAGACACTGTGCTGATGTGAAGATCCGCTGCGATCGGGTAAAAAGACTCGTAAATCCGCGCACCCCCAATAATAAAAATACCCTCAATAGTTTCACTTCTCAATTTGGTCATACATGAATCAATATCAGAATAACACTCAACGTCGTTTATCAGGTTCTTTGAAATAACGATGTTTCGTCTTCGGGGTAGCGGTTTTATTGGTAATCCTTCCCATGTTACCCTCCCCATGATAACGGGATGATTGACCGTAAGTTGTTTGAAATTTTTCAAATCATCAGGCAAATACCACGGGAGTCTACCCTGTTTCCCGATCCCGCCATTTTCGTCCTGCGCCCATATCAAATTAATTTTCATACAGCCACATCAAATTTGATTGCAGGATGATGACAATAATTCTGAAGCTGAAAATCTTCAAATTCAAGAGTCCAGAAAGATTTGTTGGCGATCTTTAGTTTCGGTAGTGGATTGGGTGTTCGGGTTAGTTGTTCTTCCAATCCATTCACATGGTTCACATAGATGTGGGCATCATTGATGTAATGTGAAAACTCTCCCGGTTCTAACTGAGTTTCCTGCGCGATCATCTGTGTCAGAGCAGCATAACAAGCAACATTAAATGGAATACCTAATGCGATATCGCCACTGCGCTGGGTGAGATGACAATTTAGTTTTCCATTCATCACATTAAACATGAAAAAAGAATGACAACTTGGGAGCGCTACTTCATCCAAAACAGACGGGTTCCACGCTGTAACCACCATTCGCCTTGAATCAGGATTTGATTTTATCAGATCAATCACATCTTGGATCTGATTCACGTGGCTCATCCGATATTCACCAGTGTCTGGATTTAACGTATATTTCTCCCAATTAACCCACTGATATCCATACATCCGACCCACCTCCCAGTTCTTTTCTTCGGATGTCCATGCATCCCATATTTTTGTGTGCTTTCGTAAGTTCCGAATATGGGTTTCACCGGATAAATACCACAGCAACTCACGGATGACTGAATTAAAGAATACTCTTTTTGTTGTGAGCAGGGGGAATCCGTCCTTTAGATCGATTTTGTAATGGGCTCCAAACATAGCAATGGTATCAATACCGGTTCTGTTCTCTCTGCGGATACCCTGGTTTAAAACATTGGTGACTAGATCAAGATAGGCTTTCATTATGGTTATCCGGGGAAGTATTGTTATGTGGTTTATGTTGGGCGTTCCAGCGAGTAAAAAATTGTTCTACAAGCATTGGGCTCCCTCCGACCAGTCCTGGTGTGATGAGCGTATTTTGTTGATTATACTGTCGGGTTGAACCATCTGCCAGATTTTTAAGTACTCCACCAGCTTCACGTAAAATGATTTCACCTGCACACACATCCCATTCATTTTTAGGACGCAATGTAGCAAAACTGTCATACTTGCCTGCTGCTGTTAATCCCAATTTATAAGCGACACTACCGATATGCGCCTGTTCAGTAAACCATGATTCTGTGCCTTCCCATAATCCCCTTCGGGTTTCGGAGCGGCTGATAACGATGGTAGTGGATTGCATCCTGTCTTTTGCGGAACAGAAAACGCGGTTTCCGTTATAGTATGAACCTTTTCCCGCGGATGCATAGAACATTTCCTCAGTCACCGGATTATAGAGCACGCCGAGCACCGGAGTTCCATCAATGGTCAGACCGATACTGACGGCGAAATTGGGTACACCTTCAATGAACTCTTTTGTGCCATCTAATGGATCGACGATCCAAACCCTTGATTTTCCTAGTCGGTCTTTTGAATCCACTGTTTCTTCAGATAACCAACCATCATCAGGGAATTCCTTGTAAATGATATCCAGGATTGCTTGATTTGCAGCATGGTCCGCATCCGTGACCGGATTACGATAGCTTTTATCTCTGATACTGTAATCGCTTTTGTAAAACTTATTAATTTCTTTACCTGCTTGTATGCTGGCGAATTGCGCGATTTTCATTTCATGTGTCATGCTGAAATTTAAACCGGAATGCTTCTGATGTGAGAGCGATTGTTTTCCAAATTTATTTTTATATCTTGACTAAATAATATATTGTAAATCTCATAGACTAAAGCAGTAAATGTTAAAATTTGTTACAAAACAAAGGAAAATACTTTGTGGGGTTTTAACCACATGTGGTATATTTTTTGGAAGGATTTGCAGTTCTCCTACAACACATGGTGGAGGGGAGTTAGCGCAGCCTTTTTTTACCCCTTAAACAATTTAAATCATTAGGAAATTCGATTGCTGAAACTCGTTTCGGTATACAAGATTGATAAAACGAAAACGACTATGTTTTTCCGATGCAATGCTCAGGCTGAAATTGGAAAGGACGAATAGTTGTGACTTTCAGTGAAATGTTCAATTTCGAGGGGAAGACTGCGAAGATCATCGGAAAAAAACGAGTGGCTACTTATCATGAACTATTTGAATACCTCACAGATGAAATTGAAACCGAACTACTCCCATCGGACATGGATTACCTGGGAGAAAATGAACTCGCAAAAAATATTTACCGAAAAAAATACTACCTCAAAGACCTTGAAAATAAACTGATTGAAACTCGCCCGGAAGATGTCTTCAAGCGTGTTGCATCGTTTACAGCCACAGTTGAACCAACCCGACCAAAACAGCGCAAGTGGGCTGAACAGTTTTATCGTGAATTGTATGAAGGCCGGTTCATGCCAGGTGGGCGGGTATTGGCTGGTTCAGGTGATCTCTACCGCTTAAAAACACTTGCAAATTGCTTTGTAGCTAAAATCGAAGAAGATGACATTGATTCCATCTACAAGGCTGCTTATGAATGCGCCAGAACTTATTCTTACGGCGGGGGAATCGGAGTTGATATTTCCAGCCTGCGTCCTCAAAATGCAATTGTGCACAATGCCGCAGATACATCTTCCGGCGCCGTGTCATTCATGGAACTGTACTCATTAACTACCGGATTGATTGGTCAAAGCGGTCGCAGAGGCGCACTTATGTTGACCATCGATGTTAAACACCCGGACATCTTACAGTTTATCAAAGTTAAAAAGATTCCCAACTGGGTAACATCCCAGATAGTTGAACAATGTAAGTATTCAGGATTATACTCCGAAACCCAGCTACGAAATATCGAAAAACAGGTCATGGAAAATACCCAGGTCCGGTTTGCGAATATTTCCATCAAAGTCAGTGATGAATTCATGCACGCTGTTTACGAGCAACGTAACTATGGCAATGATAAATATTTGGTTTATAAGAAACTAGACAAAAAGTTGTTGATGACCGCCCCACAATCCGAGGCATGTCATTATTCCAGCGGAATACCTTCTAAAGATCCTTCAAATTATGAGATCAAAAAAACATTTTCATCTTTTATGGAAATGAATAATTGGATTTTTCAGGAATATGGTGTCACCTGCAGGGAAAATGATCTATCGGATGCCTTTAAGCGAGATGTTTATGGCGATTTGGTATACCAACTTGATGAATCAGATTATGACCTGGCTGTGAAACAGGCAGGCGATTTTCTTCTATATTTCAGCAGTACTCCAACTGGAGAAATTCGTCGACTGGTCAAAGCCCGCGATATCTGGGATCAGTTCATCGAGGGGAATTATAAAACCGCCGAGCCGGGTCTGATCTTCTGGACGACGATGAGTCGGTTCTCTCCCTCCAATTATGTTGGCCGACCGATTATCAGTACAAATCCGTGTGCAGAAGTCCCTCTTGAAGATGGAGGTGCATGTAATCTGGGCTCAATAAATTTATCTCGATTTGTCAAAGATGGGTATTCGGAGCAAGCAACCATAGATTGGGATCAACTTGCCGATACCACCAGAACTCTGGTACGTTTTCTGGATAATGTAGTTACCTGGAATGAGCAACTGAACGCTCTCGAGAAGCAACGCATTGCCGCCGCAGAAACCCGGCGACTCGGACTGGGAATCATGGGAGCTGCTGACATGTTGAATCAGCTGGCAATTCACTACGATTCGGAAGAAGGCATTGAGACTATGGGGCGATTGATGAGTTTTATCGCAAACGCCGCATATCAGGCATCTGCCGGACTCGCTGAAGAAAAAGGCGAATCACCGATTTTTGATCAAAATTATTTAAAATGTCCGTTTATCAAAGAAGCGCTGAGTATTGAAACCCAAAAGATCATCAAGGAAAAGGGAATTCGTAATATCGCGATTCTATCCATTGCTCCGACAGGAACTATTTCGAATATTGTCCTTGGGTATCGGTCTGATAAAAAAAATTATATTGGTGTATCGGGAGGCCTCGAGCCCATTTTTGCATTGTATTATACTCGCAGATCTGAATCTTTTGGGAATCAGATGTTTAAAGTATTTCACGCCACAGTGCGTGCATATATTGATAAAATGGGGCTACAGGAGGCTGTTGAAAAAACTGATGATCTGGAAAGTCTGTTACCGGAATATTTTTCTGCAACCTCTCATCAGGTTGACCCCATGCAGCGGGTAAAGATCCAAGGTTATTGTCAAAAATATGTAGATCACAGTATTTCATCCACGGTTAATTTACCTGAGGATATCGAACCTGAGGTCATTTCTGACATCTACATTCTAGCGTGGAAAAATAAACTCAAAGGCATCACCATTTACCGGGATGGGAGTCGATTCCCGATTCTGTCAACAGAGGGAAAGCGGACATTATTCCAGGATAACCGAGAAAAAACTTACAAAATTGTATTACCTGATGGAACCGAAACCCATTGCAAAGGGGACGAAATTCTTAAGTTACCTAACGGCGATTTGACAACTGTGTATCACTACGTACACAAGCAAACTGCAGATATTAATGTTGAAAATCACACATCACTACTAGAGGAAATACGCAGTGATCAAACTAACTGATGTGAATACTAAAATCGAAATTATTAAAAATGAGAAGCCTGCTGTGGAATCAGCGCCTACAAAACGGTCGGTTCCAAAACACCTGAAAAGTAAACCCTACCATGAATTAGGGGATTTTCGACCGGAAGTGGTTGACGCTAAAGTGTATAAATTGAAAAGCGCTTTTGTAAAAAACTCTGTGTTTATCACTTTAGGTTATTACAATCAGGATGGCATCACTCGTCCAATCGAAATTTTTATTAACTCCAAAGACTTAACTCGTGCACCGGAATACGTGGTACTCACACGGCTCATTTCTGCAATTTTTCGCAGATCGCCTAATCCATACTTTATTCTGGAAGAACTCCGTGGGATTTTTGATCCCAATGGCGGATCTTTCAAAGCTGGCAAATACTACCATTCGTTTTATGCAGAAATAGCTGACGTCATCGAGCAATTCTTTTTTGATGTCAAAATTTTGGAACCGCCCGACCCTATGCCTGAATCAGATAATGGACGATTCCAGGAGCCAATGCAAAAACGTGCAGATAATGGGAATGGGAATGGAAGTTCTGCTCAGCCAAATCAGCATTTTAAAATTTGCCCGGACTGTAATTGCCCCTCTTTAAAAATTGAAAATGGTTGCGATATTTGCGTTGATCCGGATTGCGGTTATAGTAAATGCGATAAGTAAGTGATACCGCTTTCATTCTGATGTTATAGTTTCCCCTGTTGGCTTTATGTCCGCAGGGGATTTTTTCTTTATCCGCTATAAATCAAATTTCCATTCGAAGTAATGCACGATGTCCCCATTTCAGGGGAAAATAAATCACCAATCCATTCAGCAATAATATTCCGGTAAGCATTCCCAACATTGCATTTTGCATCGTGGGCATTTCTCTCATATAAATCACGCCTACCATGGACGCGACCATCACCGCCACAAAGAAAAGGCTGATGACAATCGTAATAATCCCGCCAGCACCGGAGCTGATTTTCATGGGATTGGTTTCCTGAAACTGTGCGTAAACAGAACCCAATCCTAATGACAAGCTGATCAAAGAAATACTCATTGCCAATAAAAACACGGTTGATATCACTGACACTGCCACACCCTGTTTTAGAAAATAATTACTCACCAGCGCAACGATTTCAGCCAGTGGGAAAAATATTACAAATGACATCCAGAACTTTTCACGGAACAATCTGCTTATTGAGAATGGGGATGTGCGGATGATCCAGATGGCCTGACCTTCCATGCTGATTAAAGGAAAAACAAACCGAACGGTAAGCGCAGCTAAAATGTATCCGCTGAAACCGAAGTTGAACACATAAATCATGTTCCTCCAAAAAGGGATCATCGAATTCACCTGAACATCTATTCGGGTCAGATTAAGCAGATACAATCCGATTAAAAATCCGAAAAATAATAGTTGAACCCACTGTTGGGGCGTCCTTACAAATTGCAAAATGTCCTTAATCACAATTCCCCTCCCGGGAGGAGGCATCCAACGCAAATGATTCACTAGTGAGCCTAATGAACTGATACCGTTTTCTTTCCTGTTGACGGAATTCCACTCCATGATTTGAAAGGTTGAAAAATACAATTTTCTCCCCAGCGCACCAATACCTATCCAGACCACATTTGCAGTGGTAGCGAGTAATAGCCAGTAGAATAATAACCGTCCGGTTTTCATTTCCGATAATGAATGGACCAGTTCACTGAACCAATAGCTGGGCATAAGTGGAAACGGAGGTTGTGCCAGATTGAGTAGATACCTGTCAACCGCTCTAAAATTCGCTACATCGCCAAGAATGGGGAGATCTGTTCGTCCGGTTTTAAAATAAAACCAAAAGACAGCGATGGACACAACAACCGAAGTAAGAAATATCGTTCGAAGCCTAATCCATTGCGACAACCAGATCGCTATCAGCAGAAAGCCCAAACCGATTCCTGTTGCAATCATGAGAAAAGGAGGTAGACCCAATGTCAACATAATCGCCATTTGTCCAATTGATAAGGATTTGATACTGCTGTATGCTAATGTGAGTGGAAACCCGAGGATCAGCAGAGCCCACGAGCTATAAGCCATGTTTTCAAGAAATTTAATGTGAAAGATATCTGAATAGGATACGGGCATTGTGAGAAGGAAAGATACTTCTTTGGATCGGTACAAGGTAGTTAAAGCTGTGATAATATTGGATAGAATCAACAGGGAAAAAATAAGGGACCATCCCACATAAAACATGCGGTCTAAAAATAAACTACCCACTTCACCCTGATTGTGAAGAAACTGTGCGCCCGTTAAAAATAAAAAATAACTACCGAATACCATCCCGGCAATGATCACTCCGGACACAGATATTTCCAGCCGTCTCGCTTTAAATAGTGAACCCGCCTGCCCTAAGTAAGACGTCACTCGTAACTTTAATATGTTTAACAGCCATTTCATTTCTTTAACAAATCGCAGTTCTGTTAATCATCGTCACCCACCAATTCCAAAAACATATCTTCAAGATTTTTTCCAGATGTGACCTTTTTCCTCAGTGCATCCATGGTACCGACTGCCAGTAATTTCCCTTTTTGGATGATCCCGATACGCGTTGATAATTCTTCCGCGACACTCAAATTATGTGTGGATAAGAAAATGGTCGTCCCTGACTCTGATTTTTCTTTCAGCATCCGCTTGATGGTTCGGGCACTTCGCGGATCCAGACCAACCATGGGTTCATCGATGATCAAGATTTGAGGTTCATGCATAAACGCAGTTGCAAATGTTATTCGCTGACGCATTCCTTGAGAATAGCCTTCGATTCTATCATGAAGCCAGTCTCCAAAACCCAGGACTTCCTGATAGTGACTGACCCGTTCTTCTATTTCTGAAACCGACATTCTGAAAAAATTTCCGATCACCTGAAAATATTCCATGCCGGTAAGTTTTCCATACAGGAATGCATTGTCCGGTACATATCCAATGATCTGTTTGGATGAAATCGGATCTGATGAGATATCTTTTCCATCAATAATAATTTTCCCTTCATCCGGGCACATCAGTCCCACCATCATTTTTATGGTGGTGGTTTTTCCAGCACCGTTGGGACCCAGAAAACTGAACAATTCCCCTTTTTTGATGTGAAGGGAAATATCATCTACCGCTTTCAATTGCCCGAAGGATTTTTTAATGTTTTCGAGACGGATCATTGAGTTTCCTTTTCATATGTCTGACTGATCACTTTGATGGATATCCTACCCAGAACGGGGACCAGATCGGATAAATTCGAATAATCGGTTTCCAACAGAGCGATGTGAGTGGCATCCGCTATCCGCTGATCCAGAGTCGGATCGATGGAAACCCATTTCGTATCGATCCATACGACCGGCCATGCATGATAGTAAAATTTCCCGTTTAAGTAAACCAATCCCACATGGATTTTAGTCGGGATACTTGCTGATCGACTCAGACTGGTATATAATGTAGTATGCTCACTGCAATCACCCTTCTTCAAATTCAAAATCTCTACCGCCGAGGCGAGACTCACAACCAGTAATTTTTGTAACGTCCGGTAAACCCATCGACGGATTTTTTCTGCTTTTTCGGTAGCAGAATCTCTGTCATTTATTATTTTACCTACAGTCTCGATGATTCGAGGATGATACGGCTGAATAATGTCCGAACCCATCAAATACTGGGTGGTATTCGTGTTATCATCAAAGGAACCCACCGGACGCAACCGTATCTGAAGTGGATAATCCTGAAGAATGGCCTGCCGTGGTGAATCCAGTTGATGAAAATACGCAGGATCAATCCCATCAAACTGCAGGATCAATTCACTCAACTCAGACGGATTTCTGATCGAGATGTCTGAAGGAATGGCATAAACATCCAGTAGATCCACTCCGGATGTTTCCATATTTTCCATATCCAACGCATCTTCAGGAGTCGTGCGTTCCATCATCATTCCCATAATGGTTTCTTCACGCCAGGTGAGCCCACTGTCATCCAACCAACGAGTGACTGGAATTCCTTTGAAGGTGACTCTTATCCGGTTCAGGTCCAGTTCAACACCATTGATTAAAAGCGTCTCCCTTCCCTCGTGGATCACTTCGACTTCATCCATTTCCATCGCAACCGGGTCAAATGCGGGGATTTTGATACGATCACCTTTTTTGATTCCTTGTTGGGTGATGAGGGGTTGAATACCTAAATAAGTTGATAATTCTTCCGGTACGGAATATTCCGAATAAGATGTGTCCTTACCGTGGATGATGGCAATTTTAAGCAGACTGCCGATTTTTTGTCCGGTGACATGTGTGGTAAATTGATCGGATAGAAGGCGAAAGTCAAACGATTCCAATCTAAACAGGGTATCCAGACTGACGTGGTTCTCCAACGTAATATTTGCTTCAAACCCCGCCACGACGGTTTTCATCCAGGATGTACTGTTGATCCCATAACCGTCAAGTCCGCGATTGAAAATGGAATTCACCGCATATCCCAGCTTTTTGCCATGATTATAGATGATCATCCATTCTGAATCAGTTGGGATGGATTTTATACCGGTGTCCAGTGAAATATACCGGTAATCCAAATTGTTGTTAAAATACCGGTCTTTGATAAGGATTGCCAGCAGGATAATCCACCCCGCTAGCAGAATGGGAGTATATATTCGTTTGATCGGAGGGATTATACTATCGCGGAACATACCCTATCACAATGAAAAACGATCCGTAATCTCAATCAGTTTGCTTCGGATACCCGGCTCTGTCATGGAGTGCCCGGAATCCGGGATGATGTGAAGCTCCGCCTCTGGCCATTGCCGGTGAAGTGCCCACGCCGTGGTAGCTGGACATACGACATCATACCTGCCCTGAATGATGACTGCGGGAATGTGACGGATCTTGTCAATTTGCGTCAAAATCCACCCGTCAGATTCAAAGAATCCTTTGTTGATAAAATAGTGACACTCAATACGGGAGAAGGCTTCCGCTACTTTGCTATCACCAAAGTGGTGAAGATATCGTTGATCCTGGTACAATTTGCTGGTGGCGGCTTCCCACATTGCCCATGCCTTCGCCGCCGGGATGCGGATGTTTTCATCAGAGCTCGTCAATCGTTTGTAATAGGCTTCCACCATATCATGCCGCTCGTCTTCTGGAATGACCTTTATATAATTTTCCCAAGCGTCGGGGAAAATATGACTAGCGCCTTCCTGATAAAACCATCGGATTTCCGATTCGCGGAGTAAAAATATCCCTCGCAAGGTGAGAGATTCGCATCGGTCCGGATGAGCGATGGCATATGAAAGAGACAGGGTCGAACCCCAACTTCCGCCAAAGACTGCCCATGTGGAAATATTTAGATGCTTGCGCAGTTTTTCGATGTCGGATACCAGATCCCAGGTTGTATTTTCCTTGAGCTCTGCATGGGGTGTACTTTTCCCACAGCCCCGCTGGTCAAAAATTATGATCCGCCATTTTGTAGGATCGAAATATTGTCGGTACACAGGCTCGATTCCACCACCGGGACCACCGTGCAAAAAGATGACGGGCTTGCCTTCAGGATTCCCCGATTCTTCAAAATAAACGGTGTGTAAATCCGATACGTTTAAGTATCCGTCATTGTATGGTGTGATTTCTTTGTATAATTCTCTTAACATTCTCGTCCTTCATTATTCCCGTATGATACCGCTTCAACACTTAAATGGTTGTAAAACCATTTCATCTATCGTCTGAAATGGGGCGAAATGTAGGGAAGTATAGCTCAAGGTAAAAATGGAAAATCGATTTGGTTACAGACTGCAAGCAAATTTGACTGTAGGAAATGGATATCGGAAACTTGGAATCGATTTGAAATAACAAAAATCGGTGATTTTTTATTTTTTCCCGCTAACTGCGACTTTCCCGCTAGTATCCAAGTTTCTTATCAATGAGATTTATTAATAATTGATGATGCAGGTACCGATTCAGATTTTGCCCAAACTGAATTGCCACATCGTGTTGATATTCTGGGAAGTTTCCCGAGACATGCGGTGACAAAAGTACATTATCCAGTTCGAAAAACGGGCTGTTTTCAGATAATGGCTCGGTAGAAAATACGTCGAGGGCGGCGCCTGCGATCCCACCAGACTTTAAAGATTCGATCAGTGCTTCTTCGTTTACAATTGCACCACGGGAGACATTGATCAGGTACGCTGTGGATTTCATCTGGCTCAATGCAAAATCGTCAATCCAGCCGCGGGTTTCGGGTGTCAGAGGACAGGTGATCACCACAAAGTCACTTTGTGTCAGCAGTTCGTTTAATTGTTTGGGAGACAGAATATTTTTATTCTCCAGGTTGCGTTGCAGTGCGATGATGTTCATTCCCATAGCGGTCAATCGTTTAGCCACCGCTTTCCCGATACGACCATAGCCGATGATTCCGGCGGTTTTCCCGGAGAGTTGAACCATTCGCTTGGCGATATCCCACTGTTTCCATTGCTGATCAGTTTTAAATTGCTGAAAATCCTGAAATCGTTTGGCAAAATACAGGATGGTACCGAGGACAAATTCCGATACCGGTCCCGCATGAATACCCCGTGCATTGGTGATGGCGATATCGCTTTTTAGCAATTCAGGGAAGAGACTATGCTCTATCCCGGCAGCACCAAAATGGATCCAATGGAGAGACGTGCTAATGTGGGTAAACGATTCAGGTGACATTCGGTAACAGGCAAGAACATCAAGCTTGGGTAGATGCTGATGCAGCGATTCTTCATCCGTGATATGGATAAATTCGAGCACCTGATCAGTCTGTATTTCAGATTGAATATCCTGAAGTATTTTAGCATATTTTTCAACGTTTTTCGTGAATTGAATACCGATTTTCATTGGATAATCATTCCATATTATTTGTTAAATTGTTAATTCATCCAGTTGTTTTGATACGTTCCTCGCTTCGCTGGAGACACTCGACAACCGAAACTGAAAGGTGGATGAGTGATCGCTGAAAGCGATTTTATCGGATCCACGTTTATTTATAAATACGATCTCAATTTCAAATACAACTGATAAGTGGCTTCCACATCCCGGAGGACATATTCTTTCACTGCGTCGATATTCCCTTCAGAAAATGCCTGTGCCACGGTGTTCCCCTTCACTTCACCGGATTTTGGAGAGTCAATACCAAAGGATTGGCAGGCAGTGTCCAAACTCACAGCATTGAAATTATTCCAACTGGACAAATACATCATCAGATCAATATGAGAATCGAAGCTGAATCGGCGAAGATTCCTGAAATTTCGGTTATTGATCTGAATTCCATAATGCGCACTTCGGATAGTCAAAAATGGTACGTCAAATCCCAATCCGTTGAAATGGATAAACTTCAACTGCCTGCTATTCCCGTGATTGATGATGTCAGCAAATGCATTAAGGGTATCTTCTTCGGTGGATTCGCAAATCACCTTGTCTTTGTAATCGTTTTCAGTGTCATCATACAAACGCATACCTATGCACAGGACTTTCCCAAAAAACGGTGACACGGACCGGATGAGCGATTCTGCTTCTGCCGGATCACCTCCCAAACGTTCTACACGTTGTGTAGTTTTTCTAAGGACTTCCTCGTTCATGGATTCACTAATGTCATCCCGTGGGATCGTTTCGATATCCAGAATTAGATACTTCATTTGGGCAACCCACAATCGAACCAGGGACCACTTTCCAAATCTGATAAATACTGTTTTCGGTCTTCGTCACCTTTCACCTGTTCTGCGGCAGCCTTGGCTTTTTCAAAATAGTCAATCGCTACAGTATCATTTCCGCTTGCGGCATGGGCTCGAGCCATTCCTTCGCAGGCATATCCAAGGTCAAAGTCTTCAAATCCGAATTCAGTAGTAAGCGCCATACATTTTTCTGCCGACACTAAGGCTTGTTCTCCCTGCCCCAGAACGGCGAAGACATGAGAGATCATCCATTCTCCTCTCTGTTCGTTGATTTTTTCAAAGAGAGGGGATAGGAGCCAATGATACAACGATCCCTGTGCAAACTGGATCATTCTCTGATTATCTTTATCGCCACGGTTGTCCTTACCCAACAGGTTCCAGGTTTGATTATTAAGTTCAATTCCCATGTAGTGATGGAATTTCTGTTCTTCCGTGTAATCTGTATCAGACATGGTTTTCCTTTCCTGTGTATTTATGTAATATCTGTATCATATGAGTCATGGATTTTCCCAATGTTTCCAGATGATATCCTCCCTCCAGGCCTATCACGATGGGGATTTCAAATTGAAGACATTCCAAAAGTAGCGCTCCAAAGTCCTCGGGTTCAAGTTCTATACTCGAAAGTGGGTCTTGTCGTGCGGCATCGAAGCCGGCGCTAATGATAAGTAATTTGGGGTGCGCATTTTCAATAAATGGTTTCACGTTTGTTCTGAAACTAGTGATGTAGTCATGCCCGTTTGATCCGCCAGAGAATGGGATATTCAATACATTATCGAATTCCCCTCGTTCATGAGCAGTACCGGTCCCAGGGTAATGGGGATATTGATGCATTGAACAATAGAAGAATCGTTCGTCAGTTTCCAGGATTTCCTGAGTGCCACTGCCATGATGCGCGTCCCAGTCGAACACTGCTACACGGGATATCCCTTTTTGTCGAACCGCATAATGCGCCGCCAATGCAGCGTTGGAAAACAGACAAAATCCCATTGCCCGATCGGATTCTGCATGATGTCCCGGTGGACGCGAGATCACAATGGCATTTTGCTTTCGGTTCAAGGTTTCATCTACTCCGGTCAACCAGGCGCCGGCGCTGAGTAGCGCCACAGAATAGCTTTCACCGCAAATCGGTGTATCGGCATCCAAATAACCTCCACCTGATTCTGCTACCGCGCGTACTTTTTCAATATGTGATCGAGTATGAATCCACAACAATTCGTCTTCTGAAGCCGAGCGCGGGATAATCCATTCCAGATCATTGGAAAATTCAGATGATCGCAAAGCAGAAACGATGGCAGTCAACCGTTCAGGGCATTCAGGATGTCGCAAGCCCGTATCGTGGTCTAAAAACCGATCATCATAAACGACAGAGATCATTCGGCCTCTTCCTCGAAAAAGGAGCTATCCAAACCCTGATTCAATTGGTAATTTTTGAATGACATTATCACATTCCCATCTTGAGAAGTGGGTTCTTCTTCAAAAGGCATATCTGGGAGTTCATCCATCAGATCGGTGGGAATTTGAATAGTAATCATCGTCTCCTCAGGTAAAAATATACCTGACACAGGCTCTGTAAATTGGGTTTGGACGTGAATAATTTTATCCTCGCCACGAAAAACATCGTATTCCGTAATTAGCCACCTTTGAGTGTCCACAAGGATATCGATAGAAAGGGAACGCCTTTGCTTTCTTGAGAAATTCCAGATATGACGGTTTTCATCCATGATCTGAAGTTCACCGCGCAACCGCACGTACCCTTCATTAGATGGGGGATTGGTGACAAGGATCATGTCGGAAACTGTATTTAAAATTGTTTCAGGCGCTAAGGGCAGTCCATATTGAGGGACCATGGCAAACCCGTTGGTTTCAATTTTGACCTTATCTGGCTGTTTGAAATACACTTTAATTTTTTTACGGGGCATCCGGATGGCCGTCATCTCAAGCGATAATTGCACATCGACGGAGAAATCCTCCACTTTGCTGAACTGGGCGATTAGATTTTCCCGGATGGTCACCACTTCTGATTGGGGAAAAATAAAAGATGTTTCCTCACTGCAGATCAATAATACAATTATGAGTATGAATTTTCTCATGTAAGGATGTCCTTTCGAATGAATATCCAAAAACTGACGAGCACAAATCCAGCAGCGTATGTACCTAAAATTCCAAGATTCTGTGCTATCTCACCCCAGGGTATGGGATCATAAAACGCTTTTTGCCACACATCGAAGTAGGTGGTAAACAGATATGGACGGATGGTTTCGAAAATTTCCAGAGGAATGGTGGAGAGTGCAAGTGAGATGATGATGACTGCCATAGCGCCTATCATGGGACCAATTCCATTGTTGACCATGGAGGAAAACATAAACGTCAGAGAGGTAACCACACACATGACTAGGATGGCAAATGTAAATGCCAGGGCAAATCGCCAGGGCACCATATCTGATGATAAAATAAGTATCCCCTTGTGGATCACTACCAGATCACCAGTACCATGCCAAAGGATACCCAATCCCAAACTAAGCAATGCAAAAAATAGAATGATTGCCGCGGTGTACAGGTAGGATGCACACAATTTAGAAATGATGATCCTCAATCGGGATACCGGTCGTGTCAGATAGATCCGGAATGTACCGGCACCGCCTTCGCCTGCCACCACATCTCCTGCCACTAGTGTGATGAGAAACGGAATGTGTACCCACAAAAAGTTCATGATAAGGTGAGTGATAAAATACCCGTTCACAGGTGTCCCTACCATGATGAGTCCACCACCGATGTTCGCTGCCCGATGAGAAAATTCAGATGAAAATCCACTTTGGTGATATGAGAAGGCGAACATGATTATCGGCATAAGCACACCTATGGCGGCGAAACCTATAAGACTACGTTTCTTGCCAACGATTTTGATAATTTCGTTTCGTATCAGTCGACTCATTAACATCACACATCCACCGGTTGAATTGGTTTTCCACCAGTAAGAGAAAGGAAGTAATCCTCCAGCGTGGTTTGAGGGATGACCGACTGGATCTGAATACCGTGACTTGCTAAATGAGCAATAATGGACGGAATTTTTCCCTTCGATGCGATCAAAATGATGCTGCCTTCTTCCTGCTTCACTTGCGTTACCGACGGTATTTGTGAGATCAGCGCCAGCGCAGATTCAATCGGTTCGGCGTTGATTCGGACGGTCTGCTCTGATGATTCTGTGAGAAGGTCTGATACTTTCCCTTCCCGAATGAGATATCCTTCGTTGATAATCGCCATTGAGGTGCATATTTTCTCTACTTCCTGAAGTAGATGAGACGACAGAAAAACGGTGATCCCGTCATCAGAAAATCGCCGGATCAAGTCCCGGACTTCCTTCATACCACCAGGGTCTAACCCGTTTGTGGGTTCATCTAGCACCAACAGTCGTGGAGAGTTCAGAATTGCCTGGGCAAGTCCCAACCGCTGTTTCATCCCCTGACTATACTTTTTCACCTTATCGGTTTTTCGATGGAGAAGTCCTACCATATCCAGAACATGATCAATTCGGGAAAAAGGTGTATCCGTCATTCTCGCCAGAATTTTTAAGTTTTCTTCGGCAGACAGATACAGGTAGAAGTCCGGTTTTTCGATCATGGCGCCAATCTTTCCCAAAGAATGATGTCGGGCTTTTATAATGGATTGTCCAAAGATATTCACAGATCCACTGTCGGCTTTCACCAAAGATAATATAATGCGAATGGTCGTGGATTTCCCTGCACCGTTGGGACCTAAAAACCCGAAAACTTCACCAGCTTTCACTTTCAAAGACAGATCATTCAGTACATTGAACTTACCGAAGGCTTTATGTAGTCCTGTGATCTCTAATGCAGGGGTAGGCATGACATTTCGTTTATCAATAGACCAAGTTAGGGTCTGTCTGACAGAGCTTCATATTTAACGAGTGTACTGTCTTCGTATAAAAATTGGAGATAGTATATCTGGTCAAAAATATCCGTATTCAGATACCTGCCCAGCCGGTATTTAAATTTTTCATTGATCTGGTCATCGGTGAGCCAACCCGATTCGGCATTGTGCTTATCGAAAGGGTAGGTGCCGCAAGCAACAACATATTGATGGATAAAGATGCTTTCATCCCGGTTGCCTTCATACATGTGGGATATTTTATAGGGTTTACCCAGGATTTCCTGTACCTGAAGCACGGTCATCCCTGGAGCAATAGCCTCGATCTGTTCAATGCTGGCAGCATCGGGTTGGTAGGTGATTGTTGCGCATCCTACCAGTATGAGACATACTGGCAAGAGCAATATTTTTTGTTTCATAGCGTGTCTTTCATTTAGCAAGTAAATATAATGGATTAAATTAAACGGATTCGATGAGACGATTCTACAGCAATTTGAGAGGTAATTATTTGTAAAGGATGTCAACTAACGGCATTGAGTGACGAACTTTACCACAAGCGTAGTTGGGAAAAGGGAGTTCAGTCAAAATATGGCGATGTTTTCAATTTGACGATAGAATTATGTCAACAATAATGATAATATCAAGGATATCAATTTCATTATCAAAGTTTGCATCGCCTGCGATCAATTGGTTATATCCTGGAGGATAATGCCCAAGAATGATGTCAACCATTATGATAATATCTAGGATATTTACACTACCATCTTGGTCCATGTCTCCAGCAATACCGTTGAAGGTATTGAACTCAAATGCGCCCATATCTGGTGCATCTCCCCAATAATCACTCTGTGGCATATTTAACAGTGTGTCACCTTCAGATATAATTAGGTCAGTTCCTGAATCGATACATGGCGAGTATTCAGTAAGTCTGAAATCATCATCACTTGCATTGAAGAATTGGGGGTCCACAAATATATTTCCTGAATTCCAGTTGATTACACCATTATCATTCATAACTATGCTATAATTTGAAGTATCAACATCTGAATAGTAAACGTGAGTTTGGTTTGGAAATAAATATGGGCTATAGGTGATATTACTTGGTGTATTCCCCCATACTATTGAGTTAATCATCGTTAAATTTGATGAGTAAGAAGATAATATTCCACCGCCCCAACCTAAGGAAGAATTGTGAGCAACTGTCACATTTATTAATAATGCTTCAACATCAAATAGAGAAAGAGCACCCCCACTGCTTTGTGTCGTATTATTAGTTATGCTAACATCTTTTAATGTTATACTTGATAGTCCAACGTCTATCACGTCTCCATAATTAGAAATATTTGTACTTACAAATCCATGTTGATATTCCAAAACCGAACCATTTATAAACATTCCACCACCAGTACTATAACTTGAAGAATTCTCTAGAATATCCACATAATTTAAATTAATATTTGAATCAACAATATACATCCCTCCACCCATAGTCGCAGTATTTGATTCAATAGTGTTATCTATCAATATTATTTCTGAATCATCAATATACATCCCTCCACCATAATAATCACAATTATTACTAATTATATCAACATCCTCAAAAATGATGGATGATCTAATACAACTGACACCACCCCCATCAGCGAAAGAATTTCCAGGTTGATCAACAATTGATCCATTTGTAATAGTCATTTTATTTATCATCACATTTTCGATATCAAGGCAGTGCATCACCTGTCGTTCCCCTCCACCGTTTAATTCAGTCTCATTGGGACCTGTACCGATTAAAGAAGAATTATCAAACATACTTATTGGGAATATTTCGTTTGTTGATTCAACACTATAAATGCCTTGTGCAAGAAATATAGAAACGGGGTTTAGACTATCGGCTGAGGTTTTCAAGAGTGCTGTCTTTATCGTATTTAAAGGACTTGACCAGGATAACCCGCTATTTTGATCATCACCATTAGGAGCAACATACATATCTTGATCTGTTTGATTAAATATTGCATTACTAATAAAATTAATAAAATTAATTGCTGGTAAAGTATGGTAATCATTTGGATTAATAACTGTAAACGTATCAATAACCACATTTATTAAAACATTAGAATAAAAATCATTACCTGAAATTCCATAATTCAGATAAATATTACATTTGTTAAGGGGATCAAAAATTACATTAGAGCTATCACAATAAATACCTCCTCCTATTCCATAAACAGCTTGATTTCCGAGTATGTTTGAGTTACTAATATTTATATTACTAATGTCCTTAGTATAAACGCCTCCACCATTTTTATATGAAATGTTCTCAATTATCATAGAGTTATAAATGCTAATTTCAGCTGATGATGCATAAATACCACCTCCATCTCCAATGGATGTATTTTTAAATATCTGGACATTATTTAAACTTACTAATCCTGATAATTTCATTCCACCTCCTTGCAGCACAGCAGTATTATGAGATATTTCTGAATCCACAATTTCGATACCACTTCCAGAGATTCCGCCACCTCTTTGTGCTGTGTTATTTGATATAACAGCATTCCTTATTATTGTATTGTTTTGATTCCAATTTGTTATACCTCCTCCATAAAACTCTGCAATATTACTCAATATTTTGACATTTTCAATAATTGGATTGCAGAAGTAATTGATAGAAATTCCTCCTCCATTATCAGCAATATTTCCAGTAATTATGTTATAACTTATTTTTGGGCTTGAGTATAGAACACAGAATATGCCTCCACCATAAGTGCTGAATCCATTTCTAATGGTAAATCCTGAAAGTACTGCAGTGGTGTCTTCACCACTTTCGAAAATCACCACACTACCATTTTGATTCCCATCTATTACTGTTTGGGAGATGTAACTGGTATCAGAGGTGGTTAAAAATAATGAACCCAGTGTGATATTGTGACTGTTAAAGTTGATGTTTTCAAAATATGTGCCAGGCTGAACAAGAACGGTGTCGCTATCGGCCGAAATATCAATCCCAGCTTGTATTGTAGAGTAATCTATGGGGACATTGATAACGGCACAAAAGGAAAAGTAAAAAGATAAAAGTGAAAGGAAGACGAATATTACTGATTTTCTTTTTAACTCTTTTTGTAGATTTATTTTTTCAAATTTGTGAGGACAAAACGCTAAACTTTTCTCGAAGTTAAAATTATCCATTATTAACAATTCTCACCAATTACTGAGAATAATCCGGTTAATTGCAACCAATGTTTGAAGTGAATTTGTTGATTTGTATCATTCAATTGTTCAATATCATCTTAGTAGTGTAATTCAATATTACGGACTAAATATAAAATATTCAAATTTTCAATTGTGTAACCCATATCCTTCCGGGATAATCAGAAAACTACCTGTAGAACAGTTGAAAGGGTTAATTGGAAGACAATGTTTCACCCGTTCTGGATTCATTTGATTTTTGATTTTGGTTCTGTTATCCTTATCATCCATTCGGGATTTATTTTGCCACAGCAACCGGGCGTGACTGTTCACCGTTTGTCTTTAGTATTGATGGGAATCCGAGACTACTACTTGCTACAACCACTGCTACTGCCAACAGGTTCGGCTACTTCTCTAAAATCCAATCTACAAGTTGAGATAGATCATTCAGAACGGGTACTCCCGTTTTCTCAAGTTTCGTGCGGGAATGATGTCCCCCAGGGATGAGCACGCAATCGGCACCAATGGCTTCAGCTACTTCGTGATCATGAACGGTGTCGCCTACAAACAACACCTCGTGTGATCCGTAGTGGAGTTCTTTCATCCACGCCAAACCGTTTTCGATTTTGCTGTGTGCATAATGATCGTTTAATCCAATCGCTTTCAGTAGGAAGGGTTGCATGTTGTGGATGTCCAAGAGTTCGTCGAGAGTGGATTGCTCCTGTGCAGACAATATCGATTGGGTAACCCCCGCATCTTTGACGGCTTGCAGAGTGGAGCGAGCACCTTGATGCAGTGTGGGTTCCCGATACCGTTTATTGTACTCCACGATGAATTCCGTCCCGGATATCTGAAAGGGCTCCTTTTCGAAGTCGAAGCCCAGCCGACGGTAATAATCGACAACGGGGAAGTCAAAAATATCCATGTACCGGTCGGGGGTGAGGAGCACCATATTTCGTCGGGACAGAACACCATTCATCACTTCGACGCACAACCAGGCGTCATTAAATAGCGTGCCGTTCCAGTCCCAGATGATGTGGCGGTATTTCAAAGGTTATTCGGAAAGATCCAACGATCTCAAAAAATTGATGGTGTAAATTCCCGAATCATGGTTGTCGCCCCATTTCAGTTGAATCGCATAGTGTCCGACTTTCTGATATCCTTCAAGATGATACGCCGTATCCGCTTTTACGATATCCGGGCCGATGTATACATTCCCCAGCACATCTTTTTCACCGGAGCAATGCGCGCATGGGCATTTGTCACGTAGGGATTTATAATCGATGAAAGAGTCCCTGCCGTCACTCCATCGAATGGCTAATCCGGCAGGAAACGAAACAATATCTTTATACGTGATATTTTGGTTCAATCAATTCTCCAGGTCTGCAGTAAATGAGACGGTTTCAGTTGAATGTGCAGTTATAGTGATCGTGAATTTAGCAGTCCGGGCGTCTGTTTTCTCAAAGGGATGACTCTTTTTTCGAATTTCCCAATCTTTCTGACGGACCGGGAATCGTTCAATCATATCAACAGTAACGTCTTCATCTTTGGAATTCACAAAAACGATGGTGTTCTCCAGCGACGTCATGGATTTGTAGCTTTCGATATTCTTCACGGTGTAAGTGGCAGTTATATCTTGAGTCCGCCCTGCATCAATTTTGAATTCACCGCCCTTACGGATGTTACCAACATTACCGGATCCCACAAAAACGGAACTGGAATGATCGTTACTTTTTTCGTAAATCCTTACCAGCCCACTTGGTTGATGATGCTCGCCCAGATCATCTGCCATAATGGTGTAGGTGGATGTAACCGGTATATCTTCAACATTGGTGTCCCGAAAGCTACGATACCCCATGTCATGTTCGAGGCGGTATGACTGTTTCACCGGGATGTTTTTTTTGTCCAGATATTTGAACTGCTTTTCTTCATCCGACGGGATGGTTACCTGATAAGGCAATTTGAATGTTACATAATCGTTAGTTTTCACCATGTCAGGCTGGGTATCTGTAACACTTGCCATTGCTACATTATACTTTTCCATGCCTCTCGCCATACTCTTGGGACGATTTCCAACTTCCCGGGCAAATGCAATATCACCAGACACCAGAGTCAAATCTACATTTTCAAAATCCTGACGGGTTTGGTTTTTTACCAGAAACCATGCTGAAACATCTCCCATTTGTTGGGAATCCAGCGTAATGGAATATGAGGTACTCCAGTCAAATCCGGTTGCGATGTAGCTGTAGTCGATATCACATTTTTTGGAGGACGCTTTTCCCCAGCAACTGAGCTGTGGATTCTCTGTAAGATCATCAGGAATGTATGGAAATAAATAGCTATAAGGCGGATTGATAGCAATCTTACCATCAATCTCAAACCTAACACTTGGACGCGTAGAAAGGAGCAACCCATCTCGTGAAGACGCAATATTTCCATCATCTCCATACCGGACGAGCTGAATTTTCTTCCCCACAAATGATTCGAGGATATTCTCCAGAGTGAGCGGGTTGTGAATAAACTCATGAGAAATGATATCTATGCAGTCCGATTCGATCAATATGGATGATGGGATGGTGTTCTCGGGCAATCCGTTTAGGATGAAGGATACATCACCTTTGTTTGACAGTTCAAGGGAAGACTGATCCTGGATAAACGCCATATTTTGATTATAAATAAAGAGTTCGGTGGAAAGTCCCACTTGTAGAAACACTGAACACATAATAATACTGAAAAAAATGCGGTTTGCTTTCATAGATCTGACTCCTTTTTTATCATGATCTGATTGATGAGGTTCGTCAATATTTTTTTGCCAGTCTCATCCAAATTAATTGTCATTTTAATGATATAAATTGAAAAAGATTCCAAAAATTGTGGTGGAAGTTTAACCAGATCTTTTTCCGTTGTAACAATCGCTTTGCATCGCCCAGCTTCCATTTGAGATCGCAGGTTTTTTATGACGGATTCTGAGTATGCCTGATGATCTGGGAAGGCGACAAATTTTACCGGTGAAATACCCACATCAGTCAACGTCTGTCGGAAAGATGCCGGATCTCCCACACCACAGAAGGCAAAAACTCGTTCATCCTTCGGTATTTCAGAGAGGGAAAAATCACCATCTCGATATTGAACCAATTGATGTACGGATACAGAACTGATTTGTGGACATGCTGTAAATTCAGCCAATCGATCAGCAAACGCAGGAATATTGTGACCCGGGCATTTGGTGTGAATGATGAGACTCGCCCGCCGTGATTGACGCAACGGTTCTCTTAACCTTCCGCCAGGCAATAAATGATAATTTTCAGATGGTTCACGGGAATTGATGAGCAGAATATCCAGGTCCCTGCCAGCTCTGCGGTGTTGAAAAGCGTCATCCAACAAAACGACATCTACCGGAAATTTATCAATCAGTGTTTGGATTCCCTGTGTTCGATCTTCATCCACTATCACGGGCACGGACTTCAGTGCTGAAGCTATCAACCACGGTTCATCACCGCTTTCATCGTGCGATGACAAAATGGATTTTCCATCATGAACGACAACTGTACCTTTTGTTTTCCGACCATATCCGCGGCTCACAATTCCCACACTTAGCGATGACTCTTTTAAGTGCTGTGCCAGATAAATAACGAAGGGTGTCTTCCCCGTACCACCCACCGTCAGGTTGCCGACCGAAATTACAGGGATATCAAACTTTGAAGTTTTTATGCATCGTTTATCATATAATAGGTTCCAGATTTCGATAGCCAGTCCGTACAATCCTGTGAATGGAAAAAGGAGAAATCGGATGAATGCGGGGGGGATATCTTTCATGATTTGGGGA
>JABMOW010000110.1 GCA_013204025.1 Fidelibacterota bacterium
CTTCTGTATCGCTGCCGGATTCATCGTAAACGGTGAGGGTGACTGAATAGGTACCATCAATCTGGTAGGTAAACTGCGGATTCGGTTCGGTGGAATCAACAAAACCGTCGCTGTTGAAATCCCACTCGTAGGCCGAGGGGTTGCCTTGCGGAACTGATGTGAACTGAACCGTTATCGGGGCATTGCCATTTCGAACATCACCTGCGAAATTGGCATGGAGAGAGTTGTCATTAGGGTCGAAGGCATACACTGCCCCCATGATATTGTTTTTAAACGGAGAGGAGCTAAATACAAACTCATTGGTAATGTTAACAGAAGTGCCAAAAAAATCAGGACTCTCCAGATCATTTGGACAGATTTTTTTATACTCAGTCCATTGACCGGATTCACCTAATTTAAAAATGCAGATTGATCCTGAAGAAGGTCCTGCAACATTATCTTTTATAGAAGATACCACTATCATACTATCTGTTATAGCCAAATCAAATCCAAATTGATCCAATCCTGATCCATCACTTGATTCTAATACATCATACTCAACCAGCTCCCCTGTTTCAAATCTATAGACATATACTAACCCAGGATAATCTGGATCCTGAGTATAGGGGCTTCCCTTTCCTGGAGAACTCACAAATAACCAATCACCAAATTGGAGAATTTTAAATCCAAATACTCCTCCTCTTACTGGAAGACTCGGAGTTATCAGATCACTTTCCTGCCAAATACCATCATAATTTTCATAAACATGAATTTTACCCGAAGATAAATATGTGGTCGGATATGATGTATCACTGATATAAACTTTACTTTCATTAATTATACTTAATCCTACACCAAAACCACCATTAGAGCTGATGAATCTTTCAATTTCTTGCCACGTATCCTCAATGTTTTGGTAGAGAAATACAATGTTGTACGATTCTTCACCCTCAACTGGCTGAGAACTTGCTTGAATGAGAGCAAGATTGTCATTTATATGAAATTTTTCTCCAAACCAACGCACTTCTTGATCATCAGTTGTGATTATGCCTAGTTCAACCCAGTTTTGTCCATTTTTTTCATAAATGTAGATTTTTCCGTTTTCTTCTCTCTGAGCACTTACAAATAATTTATTTTCATCAAATTGTAAATTACCGCCAAAGTAAGAAGATTGTACTGCTGTTTCAATTTGTTGGTACTCCTCCCAGGCAAAGTCCGTGTAAGCATAGAAGTGGACCTTATTGAGGCTGCTGACAACCAGATCCTGACCATTGATTGCAGTACTTTTACCAAAACTTTGACCAAAATTCCCCCCATTTGTGAAGGTTAGCTTCTCTTCATAATATGAATTTTGAGTAAACACAAGATTAACAACAGAGATTATCGATATTATGAATACATGACTTATTTTTTTCATCTCATTACTCTTTTTGTTATTGAAGTAACATTACTTTATTCACCACTTGAAAAATCAGAAGTAGTAATTATCCAAATATTAAATAATAATGTAAAAACGGAAAAGACGTTACTGATAAGTCAGAATCATTTTCAATATTTTATTATCGTTTAGACAATCATTGATTCTATCTACGGAGAAAATCATAAAAAGTAAAGGCTTAAATTTCAGGATTGAAGCTGATTGTTGACCAATTTGGGTTTTAATTCATCCAAACTTTATAACTGGTCAACTCGTAAACTTTTGAACTTATACACTTCTCTACCAACTGCCTCTGCTATTGCCAACTACGGCGGGCACTGCAACTACCTCTGCCACCCACCACTGCTACTGCCCACTGTTTTCATCCTTCTCATCATAAAAATTCTACTGAATTTCAAGTTCAGGAAGTTGATAAATTTCCATTGGGTGAACACAGCTTACTGATTCCGGTTAGGGCTGTAGATAATTGATAACACATTTGGAGAGATGAATGTCAAAATCAAATAAGTTGGGGACTTTCGGCGGCGTTTTTACACCTGCAATTCTAACAATTTTAGGTGTGATTATGTACATGCGCCTTCCCTGGATCGTCGGGCAGGCTGGGTTGTGGCAAACTATCGGGATTATCCTGGTCGCGCATGTGATCTCGATTTCAACCGGGTTGAGTGTCTCATCTATCGCCACGGATAAAAAAGTCCAGACCGGTGGTACGTATTTTATGATCGCCAGAAGTTTAGGGCTGCCCATCGGCGGAACGTTGGGATTGGCATTATTTGTGGGCCTTTCATTCAGCGTGAGTCTGTATCTCATCGGTTTTTCTGAAAGTTTTTTAAGCTTTCTCGGCATGGATGTTACCAAGGACTTGATCCGGATTACCGGCTCTATCGCACTTATCGTTGTCACTGCAGTTACCATCATCAGTACTCAGTTCGCTATTAAAATTCAATACATCATCATGGGTGCCATTGTTTTGTCTCTGGTCTCGATATTTATGGGAGACCATTCTTACACGCCTGCCGTAACCCTGATGCATCCTATTTCTACAGCTGCTCCATTTATCTTATTATTTGGTATTTTCTTCCCGGCTGTTACCGGATTCGAAGCCGGAGTATCCATGTCCGGTGATCTGGAGAATCCCAAAAGAGCGATCCCCTACGGAACCATTATTGCTATCGGATTGGGGCTGATCGTTTATATCGGGTTCGCCATATTTTTATCTTCTTCGGTTAGTGCAGACCAGTTGGTAAACAATCCGAATATTCTACTTGAGATATCCTTCTTTCCACCTTTGGTTTTAGCAGGGATTTGGGGCGCCACCATCAGCTCGGCTCTGGGTAGTATTTTGGGAGCACCACGGATTTTACAGGCAACTGCCATGGACAAGATCACACCCAAGTTTTTTGCCAAAGGACATGGTAAAGAAAATGAGCCCAGAAATGCCATGCTGCTTACATTCCTTCTGGCAGAAGCAGGCATTATGATCGGTGAACTGGATGCTATCGCCCGGATCGTGTCCATGTTTTTCATCACCACCTATGGATTCCTGAATATGAGCGCTGCTATCGAAGTATGGGCAAGTCCGGATTTCCGTCCTGAATTCAAGGTTCCAAAAGTGGTGAGTATTATCGGGTCTGTCACAGCGTTCATTGTTATGATCCAGCTTGATTTTATTGCTATGATTGGTGCCTCTGTCATTCTGATACTTTTATTTCTCTACCTGCAGCGCAAAGAATTGTCGCTGGAATCGGGCGATACCTGGGAAGGCGTGTGGTCATCCGTGGTTCGAACGGGATTAAGGAGACTCCTCCAAAGTAACAAACATGCCCGTAACTGGCGCCCAAATATCGTGCTGTTCAGCGGAGGGACAACATTAAGGCCTCACCTCATAGACTTTGGCAGATGGATCGTCGATAAACGGGGAATCCTTTCGGACTTTATACTGCACGAAAACCCAAACCAGGAAGGCCAATTCAAAAAAGTAGAACAGATCATTCCTCACGAAGAAGACGAAATGCGCGGTGTGTTCCATCGACAAGTGGAGTGTCTTGACGTTTATGAAGGGATGCACACCGTTAGTAAGTTCTATGGTTTCTCGGGTATCGAGCCCAATACTATGTTGCTTGGATGGGCAAAAAACTCCAAAAAACCCGATAAATTTTTTGAAACTCTGGAAAATTTTGTAGATCTGGATTATAACCTTCTGCTGATGAACTTTGATGAAAACCGGAAGTTCGGCACGGAAGATCAGATCGACATATGGTGGCAGGATCAGCACAATAACATGGCTCTGGTTATGGCTATCATGCGGTTTATTACCAACTCCGACCGATGGCGATCAGCTAAACTTCGATTTCTGGTTGTACAGGAAACCAGTGGATTGTCAGAACGGATTTACAAAAACCTGAATCAGCTTCTTTCAGATTATCGAGTTGAGGCGTCCATCGTATTGATCAATAACGCCATCGATCAGAAACCGCTTAGGGATATCGCCAAACTTCATTCTGAAGACACCTCTCTCACTTTCATGGGTTTACCGGATTTGGTGGGCGTTGCACCAGTTCAATACATATCTGATGTGAATGAGTTGATCAACGGATTGGGAACTGTCGTTCTTATAAAGGCATCCTCCTACTTTCAAAAACTTACTATTGGTAGTCAGATAGACAAAGCGCCTGTGTCCGAATCACCGGTAGCAACCGAGGATACAATATCTCTCCCGTCTATCGCCATGCCGACCGATCCGGCTTTGGCAGATATCGTCAGTAGCTTCCAGCAACATGTTGCAGATTTAAACAGAAAGATCCGGGATGACTATTTATTCACGGTGATGGACGATCTTCAACAATTATCCCAATCTCTCGGCGATTTTGCGGTAAGAAACTTTTCTGCACTGGGTAGGAATCTCTCTTTTGACGACCGACGAAAAGATCTGAGGATGTTACTGAAAAGCAAAAGTGAATATCTTTTTCGTGCTCAAAAAATTCTCTCTGATTATCAGTCAAAATCGCTTACCCTCCAGAAAAATCTATTGGTTGAATGCGCAGATTTAATGCCATCCAGTTTTGCCCGAATCCTGGAATCCCTTCCAGTTTCAATAGATGTTGCAATTCCACTGGAAGATTTACCGATTCAGAAAGATGATTCAAAGACTTTGCGATGGATAAAATTATCTGCGAAAATCAAATCCAATTGGCTGAAGAAACCTCTAAACCGGATCATTCATACCCGACGTTTAGCGGAATACTATCTAACCAAACCGTACAACGATGCAATTCGGAAGTCTGCAGATGATATTGGCATCATGAGTTATTTGATGCTACTGGATATGGGGAGGCTTCTGGCTCAGGGACGCGACAGTCTTGTCCTGCTGGAGAATTTACTAACTCGAAATGGTAAACTATCCCAGGATGAGTTGGACAGAGAAACTGAAGAACTATCCAATATGGTAGTTGAGCTTTCCCAAAAGCAATTGAAATTCCGGGCGGACATCAACAAGACGCTTGCCAATTCCGCGGACACACTGTTGAACTCCTTCCGGGATGATATGGTTCGTCTTGATACAGACCACCGGGTAAATCTCCACTACCGCACCATGAAGAAAACGGGTGGTGCATCTACCGGATTGTCGGATTATTCTGAAATCTGGACAAAAAATCAGACGGTTTTCGTGGATATGGTATTGATGGAAATCCAGTTGCTGGCTCAGAAAAACCGGGTTCGGGTGATTGTGAATCGTATCCGGGAAGATCTGGAAATGGCATTCCAGGCAAATGTATTTTCGCCATTAGATGCCATGATCTCCAAACTGGAACCTAGTATTGAAACCGAACAGAATACCGCAGATGTTAAATTACAATCGAGCTCCAGACTTTCCGTCAATCTCATGCAATATCTGGATCAATTGTGGTCAGAAATACAAATCTCAACCAGTGAACTTCCGGAAAAGCTAGAGGTGATCCATGAAGAATCTGTGAATCAACTTCAGGAATCCAAATTCGATGAAGTGAATGTGATGATCGTATCGTTTCGCCGATTGGTGGAATACTTCTTCGAAACATTGTTTATTGCACCCTTGGAGAGCGATGTTCAGAATCTGGACAGGGAAATTCAGCAGGCTGAAAATGTTCTTCGGGATGTAAATCGATTCATGGCCACATCGCTGATTGATGAGGCTCCGGAAGGTGCAAACACATTAGACAAAACTTCTGTAATGGACTCAAAAAGTGTGCTGCGTTTGCAAAATGAAAAAGGGAAACTATTGAGTCTCACCGGGGAATTGTTTGATGTTATTGAAGAAAAATTAACAGAAATATTCGACCGACTGAATCCGTATGTTCTGACCCGATCTGCGGGGAATCTCCAGCAGTATATTCGGTCCCAAAAAACCCGAAAAGTATTTAGCGTATTCGAGATGAACGTTCAAGGTTTCCGGGAGAGAATTAACGACCAGATGGTTTCTCTGCTATACCGGTGGAGCCAAGGCGTCTTATTTGCCCGAAAATTGAAATCCAAAGAGACTCAACGGCGTGGACAGGTTGAAGAACTGGTACGTTTCTCCGAATCGGTGACTCCCGTTCCAAAGGTAATGGAAAGCCTTCCATATTATTACCGGCAATTGTTTCTGGGTAAACCGGGTATTTCTAATGAACTTTGGGTTGGTAATGAACGTGAGGTAGAGCGAGCCTCCCAAGCCATTTCGCGTTATCAAAGTGGAACTCCCGGAGGTCTATTGATTCTAGGTGAGCGCAATTCAGGAAAGACCGCCTTATCACAGTATATCGCCAACACAGAATTCACCCGTCAAAAAGTATATCATTTATCCCCGCCGTCTGGAGGGAAAATGGATGAACAGGTATTTACATCATCATTGGAAAATGCGCTCCTGCAGCAGGGAACGCCTGAACAGATGATGAACCGAATTCCACAAAACAGCGTCTTGATTATTGACGATCTGGAGAAGTGGTGGGAACGCAGCCGTGATGGGTATTCGGTAATCAATATGCTGTTATCTCTTATCGAGCAATACAGTGACAGGTGTTTCTTTATTGTGAATTCTAACATCCATTCATATCGATTCATTAATGCGATCACAGATATGGAAAGCTATTTCCTATCCATTATTCATTGTGAGCCCTTCGATGCTGAAGACTTAAAAAACATCATCATGCTTCGCCACCGATCCACAGGAATGCGGTTCAGGATCGGGAAGGATGAGGAACACACTATCTCTGATTGGAAGTTAGCAAAATTCTTTACCGCCTTGTTTGACATTTCACGCGGAAATGTAGGGATGGCCCTGGGTGCATGGGTCTCGCTGATTCAGCAGGTAAATAAAGATGAAATTATTCTGGCATGGCCGGAATTGCCAGATATGAGTATTCTTGAGCAGATGTCTACTGTACAAACCATGATTCTTCTGCAATTCATTCTGCATCAGCAGTTGTCTCCGGAACAACTCACTCGGATCATTCCTATGGACTCATTATCTGTCCATCACCATATTTTGGTGCTTAAACGAAGCGGAATTATCAGAGAGGTTGGTCCATATCTTGAGGTGTCACCGTTTGTGGGACAGTATTTGAATCAGCAATTTGTTGAAATGGGAGTATTATAATGGATATCCTTAAATCTCCGCCTATTGTTCATGTTCAGTTTTTATTAATCCTGAGTGTACTAGGCCTCATCATCACTTATAGTCTGCTGCGGTATTCTCATCGCGTGAAAACGGATAAATCCATTTTAGATCACATACGAAAAGCGCAACCGATCTTGGAGGTTTTCGTACTGATCCTTATTATTCTATGGATCATTGCCCGATTTTATGGTGATGACCCGGTGTATTCGTTGATTCTGAACACTGCATTCCTGGTCATTCTCATTTGGTCAGTCTGGTTCGCCATCCGCGATTATGTGAGTGGCATATTTCTGCGAGCAGAAAATATCTACGAATTAAATGACACGGTTCACATTAATCAGATCGAGGGTACGGTCCGGAAAATGGGCTTCCGTTCATTGGAAATCGAAACAGAAGACCATCGGAAAATCCGTATTCCGTACAGCACCATCACTAGGGAAACTGTAGAGCGGTTAAGTGAGTCCGAACGATGGAAAGCGGATACCTTTACTATCAACATGAAAAAAACCGATTCTGCCACTTTTGCCATACGGCAATTGAAACTGACAATCCTGAATTGTGCCTGGTCTTCAGTTGGAAAATTCCCGATCATTGAATTGGAATCAGAACGAGATGGGGAATTCCATTTTGAGGTGACGGTTTATGCCTTGGAACGTGACTTTTTCTCTGTTATCCGCGATCATATTCAGAACGAAATCCCTGGATTGTTGATTGAGTGAGGAAGAAAAATAATTTACTTAAATAGTAACATGAGTAGCTTGTTGATAATTTGCAAACCTTACATCAAATAAAATAACAAGACGATAAATTTTCATGTTGTCAATTGGAATTTTTAAATCTAATATGGAGCGTTATTATTCTCATGGCGTACATTTTAAACAGAGCAACAATTCTACCAACCTTGTTTTGTGTCTCATTGGGTCGCAAAGACACATAGCATTTATGACGAAGTGACATCCTAATTTCACGGCGTTGTGTTTTATTGAGATTTCCAAGCGGGTTCATTTCACAATGGGAATAATTTTGATCCATAGGTTTATGTTTCACTTCAAGAACTTGAGATTGTGTTTCTAAACCGTATTTGTAAGATTCGCGAATGGTTTCTACACTGAAAGCTGTAACTGCATAATCAGACAGATATGTTTTTTTATCATCAAATCTAGTCCAAATTGGAATTGAAAAAATGCACCAGTTATAAGATTGATTTGTCTTTATTCTTGTGAAATCTGGTAAGCCATCATTTTCATTCCAATCTGTTGATGGTTTCTGCCTTGCATACATATAATTGAAATGTCGAATTTTGTTCTTTGGAAATTGACATCTTCCGCGTACTAATAACGCAGTAGGGTACTTCATTTATATAAGAATTGGCTTACTTCACTAATAATGTCATTTGTAGTAGAAACTGATTTATTAGATATGATTATTTTCGAATTATAATCCTCGACAATAATTCCAGCTTCACCATCATTATATATTTCTAAATAAAAATATTTCTGTTTATTTTTGAATACAAAACAAATTCCTTCTTCCACCGTTTGAGTGACAACTGTCGGAAAAAAATCGTTCTCGATAAACTGATATGTTAAAATTGTGGAAAATTCAATTGTATTTATATCTGGTCCATTTAATGCATCCTCATGCCAATTGTCACCAACTACATACATTTCATTTAATTTATTCAAAATGGATTTTAAAGATCTGTCTTTATATAATTTTTCATCTATAGATTGTTCATCCAGCAAGCTTGTTGTTGACATATCCATGCTTATATTAGCTGCTGTTTGTTGTCGTCTATGTGATATATCATCTACTTTCTCAATTTGCTTTTCCCTAGTCATCAGTTTAGAAAAAATAGAGCCTGATTCTAAACCAGACATATCCAGTGGATCGAAATCCGTTATGCTTAGTGTATTTGCTGTCATATTATTTCTCTTTATATCCCCATCGAGACTTAGCATTTTCCGTTATAATACTTATAAAATGTTCCAATAATAATTGATGAGCTTTGGAAAACCAGTCATCAAGTTTCATATTGGGATTAAATCCCCTACAGGTTGATTCTAATATAATAATCTTTTCTTTTGTATCGTTTTTAATTGCGCTTTTTATATCAATATGCATAACTCCACCAATAGTTTCCATGGGAATCGTATATTTAAAATACATATTATTGTACGGGGTGTCTTGTTTGTGAAAACTAAATATTTCAGGTATTGAATAATTTTTTAGATTAAATAGGTCAAGCAATATATGATCCACGTATGTGATCTCAAATTGATTGTATACCAACGTTCTTTTCAAATGTTCTTCTACCTTGTTAATAATCTCCTTAAAAGCATTAAAAACAGTTTCATATTTGGGATATTTGTTTTTCTCGCTCTCTTTTCTCCAATTAAATAAAAGTCGATCAGGTTGTAATTGTATTAGTCGGTCATTTTCTTTGTTAATATAATGTTTTCTTGAAATCCAGTTATTTGAAATAATATGAGGACGAAATGCATCAACATTTTCAATTATACTGGCAAGAGGCTGGACTTCAATTATATTAGGAAAAGTATTTTTTAAAATATTAAATATTTCTATTTCTTCGGAGAGTTCTATTACTGGATTATCTAATTGAATTCCTAAGACAAGTTCAATGACCGGCGAGTTTTCAAATGTAAATTTCATAGCGATTATAGCCTTATTAGTTGGAAAATTTAATACTACATTAAGTTGATCTGCAACTTCGATCAACTAATAAGAATCTCCGTTTGAGATTAGATTACATTAACTTCCAAATTATGAAATGTAATATTTACTGCTACTCGTTGTAGGCTAAGTATCTATCCGAATTTCTTTTTCTCGCCTAAACCCCGGATTGGCACTTCGGGTTATCCAGATGGCAATCGGGAAACAGATGACACGTCCGTTTGCAGATAGATACCAGCATGAGCATCACCGGAACTTCGATCAATACACCCACCACTGTTGCCAACGCCGCACCAGAGGATAGTCCGAACAGGATCACTGCAGTAGCAATAGCAACTTCAAAATGATTGGAGGCACCGATTAAAGCGGCAGGAGCAGCATCATGGTAGGATAGCTTCAACCATCGTGCAAAGATGAAGTATCCGATAGAAAAAATGAATATGGTCTGGATTAATAAAGGTATGGCAATCCATACGATCGTCAATGGATTATTCACGATTACTTCGCCTTTAAAAGAAAATAACAGAACCAGTGTAAATAGTAGTGCTGTGATGCTGACGGGTGTGAGCCAATGCAGAAATTTTTCATTAAACCATTGGATGCCTTTGTGCTGGATAATCCATCGTCTGGATAAATATCCTGCAATAAGAGGCAACGCCACATACACAGAAACGGACAGCAGCATCGTCTGCCAGGGTACGGGCATTGAGTTTACGTTTAACAGTAATCCGCCCAACGGTCCATACAGCGCCAACATCAATAGTGAATTGATAGCCACCATCACCAGCGTGAGTCCATCATTTCCTTTGGCCAGATATCCCCACATGAGCACCATTGCAGTACAGGGAGCAATTCCCAGCAGGATGGTGCCGGCGATATAACTTCTCCACAATTCAACTTCCTCACCATTGGCTAGAATTTCCGTTCCCGGCAGGAATCCCTTAAATAGATACCCCAAGAAAAAATACGCGATGGCAAACATGGTAAATGGTTTAACTGCCCAATTGATTACCAATGTGAGGATAACTGGTTTCGGTGTCTTTGCTGATCGCAATACCTGGGCAAAATCAATCTTCACCATGATGGGGTACATCATAAAAAACAGGCATACAGCAATGGGGATGGATACCTGGTAAATGGAAAAATCATTCAGGGTGGTGGCGAATCCAGGGATGATTTTCCCTAACAATATTCCGCCTCCGATGCACAGAAAAACCCACAAAGTGAGGTACCGCTCAAAAATGGATAATTTTTTTTCTGTCAATTAAACCTCCGATCATTTGTCTGAATTGTATAAAAAGGAATTATAATTTGTATGTGAATTTATTTGTTCGAGGCATAGCAGGTGTAAGACTTTATGATCACGGATTTCCACCGTCGTTAAGATGCAACTTGAATTCGTAGAAAAAATTTATTCGCGCCAGTTCATGGTAGAAATCCGAAAAATAATCAGTCATTAAATATGGCAATACTAATGAAATTGATTATGCTTTAATGTTCTGTTACCATGTGTCATCGGAATAGTTAATGATAAAATTGAATAAATTATCAGACATGTTTAAAAATGAGGTGTTTACCTGATCAACATGATATTTTTTATCTAATGGTATATTGCCAAATGATGTTCCAAGCCATAAATAGTTGGAAAACGTAATTCTAAATCGATTATCTTTGATTTCAATAGTAACCATGAACTTGCATTCGCTTATATTTACTACATCTTTAAATTCTACAATCCCATTGCCAATTATTTTCCCTCTGTCTCTATCTTTTAACTCTACCACCTCTCTAGAATCAACAAAAGTAACTGCCATCCACTCAACTGTTCTGTCAAAATTTTCGTCTGATGCTATGTTATTTATTTCATAAACCTTTTGAAAATTTAATTGATCAGTTGTTACCTTTCCTCCATATGTAGAAGCACAGCATCCTAGAAATAAATATGTAAAACCCACTGAAAAAACATTAATTATTTTCATTATTATTAATTTCGTTTTAATTTTTTTAAGAACATTGATTTTGGACTTAACAAAGAGCGTTGTATACTTTTAAAAATCAATCTTTTGCCCATTTTGTACCCCACAGTGTATAATCTTGAATATTAAAATCAACAAAACCGCTTGGGGTAAAATTAGCAATTCCATATGCGCTGCTATTGGTGTTCATCTCTGGTAAATAAAGAAATACTGTAAATTCTTTCCACGATTTATTACCATCTTGCCAAATAGATAAAGCCACATCTTCAATGGCTTGTTTCTGAGGAATTTCTTCAACAACTAATAATACGCGATAGACCATCCTTGATGTACCACGGTAGCTTACGTCTTCTTGCTTTACTATTCTGAACTGTAACAGCTGTTTCGATGTTTCTGTTGCTGAAGTACCCTCATTTTGTTCTGGGAACAATAGAGGAGACAGGACATATCCTATTGCATTAGTTTCATGTCTATAAGATTCATCAATATTAAAAACAGCCCACCAACCATCTTTTGAGAAATCA
>JABMOW010000111.1 GCA_013204025.1 Fidelibacterota bacterium
ATAAAACAAACCATAAAATTCCTACAGCGGACCATCTGGTTAGGTGTTTTATATTGTAAATAATTATTGTAATCATCAACAAAAATACAATCATGTATAATAAAGGAGTGTCTTCATAATATGGTATAATTTGTTGAAAGTAAGGTGAGATGGATTTTCCAATTGAAATGATAAATAAGTTTAGTAGATCATAAAATGGCGAAAAAGAACTCCACATTTTAACGGAGATATCATTTTCTCCAACAGTTAATTTACAAAACACCCAGAATCCCAAAATGAACACATAAATAGGTAATAGTTTTAAATAAAACACACGAATATTTTGTCGGTGAAAATTCCATATTATGAAAAAAGTAATAACGGGGATGAAAACAGCACTTTCCTTTGTGAAGATGGCTAAGAGAAAGAAAATCATATGGAAAAATAAATTATTAGTCCTATTATATTCAATATACCGAAGTGCTGTAATAATCGTTAAAAGGACAAAAACGGATAACAAAATATCGTTTCTTCCCGGGATCCATGCAACTGAATGAATATGGATTGGGTGAATCGCAAAAAGCAGGGATAAAGCAAAAGTTTTTCCTGATTTTCCGGCAGTGATTACTAATAGATGGAAAAGCAGAAGTGTCGCTATTATATGCAAGATCAAATTAGTCATGTGAAACACCACTGCCCTGCCATCCCCAATAATAGCATCTATCATAAACGATACGATTAGTATGGGTCGATAAAGGTTTATATGATAATTTTGAGAAAGTGCATTGATCAAGTTGGCTGGGTCTCTCAGCCAATCAAGTCGGCTTGTGATTAAAACTGGGTCATCCAGAGGAGAAAAGCTAAACCCTAGAACTCGTGAATAATATAGTGTAATCACGAATGCCAGTAAATAATAGGGTACTTTGTCCTTCAATAATTGAGATTTGAGTTCAAGCAGAAAATTATTAGAATTTGCTATGAATTTATTCATCATTGGGTCGCCCGGATTTGATCTGGAATATTTTCTCTATTAACAATTCATCATCTGGTAGCATCACTTTCGCCTGTTCGAAATCCGCTAATGCTTTTTCCGTTTCTCCGATAGATTCCAACGCCAACCCCCTATTATAGTAATAATCGGCATTTTCGGGTTCAAGATTAATAGCATTGTCAAAATCATCTAGAGCTAATGGCAACTGTTTAATGATCACATATGCAATCGCGCGGTTAAAATAGGCATTTCCATCTTTTGGATTCATTTTTATAGCAATTGTGAATAACTCGATCGACTCGTTGGTTTGACCCAAATTCAGTTTGATTTGTCCGTAATTATTGTAAACCCAAGGGATGTACGGGTTAATTTCAAGTGCGGAGATGTATTCCTTTACTGCAGTATCATAATCACCAATATTTTGATATTCATGTCCTCGCATACTATGGGATCTTGCATGCGATGGAGATTCAGCAACTGCAGAATCCACAAAGCTAAGAGGACTTCGATATCTGATGAGTCTATCAACAGAAGAAATCAGTAATAGGATAACCAAACATGAAAGTGTAATTAATTTGGCTGTGCTAGAGACAAGAGATATTTTCCCCCATTTCAATTGTGAAATACTAATCAAAATTCCAATTAAAGGAATGTATGATCGATGTTCGTAATATTCGCCAATTCTGGAAAAAATGCTCCAAACAATGGTTGGTGTTATAAACAAGATATACCATACGATTCCAAACCAAAATAATTTTCTGCTTCTTTTTTTAATCACCATCGTAACGATGATGAAAATGGTTAATGCAACAATACCTGGTAATATGGCCATATCAGCAATGTCTGGGAGTACGGAATAATTGTAAGGAATAAATAATTTTCCGAAGTAATTAATAAAGGCAATACTGAAATTTTGGATACTATCCAACAATCCTGTAAATTTAAGTGGATAATCAGTGGTGACCACAAAACTGCGCAGAAGAATTGCAAGCCCGGATGATATGACCCATCCGATACCCAACATTTTCAATTTCTGCCTATCACGATTTACCAGGGTCGCATGGATTACCAGCAAAATGGGGATAACAATAGCAGTTTCTTTGACAAAGAATGAGGAAAAAAGAAAGAAAAAATGAAAATATAAGTATCGTTGTTTTGAAGAATTCAACGTGGTTAAGTAGGTGATAATTATCAAAAGTAAATTAATAGCCAGGAGGATATCATTTCTTCCTGATATCCACGTAACCGCATGTACATGTATCGGATGCAAAGCAAAAATGGCTGTGAGAAGGAGAGCCGTCTTTTGTGTTGCCGTAAAGTACAAGAATAATCTGAAAACAAGCAGTATGGCTATGAGATGAAAAAGGGTATTAGATATATGAAAAGTCGAAGGGCTTTGATTCCCTAAAATGGTATCGATCATAAATGTCATGTATAGTAAGGGCCGGTACAAACTGGTGACCAGATCTTTGTATAGTGGTGTTGTAAAAATATCCCACAGATTTGTGATATCTCCAAGATAAGGTAGCTTGCTTTGAATAATATCGGTATCATCAAGTGGTAAAAAGGGGAAGGTAGCTGAATAAATATATAAAGCGATCGTGCCTAAAATAATTAGAATTAACCCTAAAGACTGCTCGTTTGTTTTACTCATGGTCTATTCAGGTTTGTGAAGATGATAAATAATTTGGCCAAGGATGTCCTCGTTTACAACTCCACCGGTTTCCTCAACAAGGATTTGGTCTGCAAGGGCAGCTTCATAATTACCGATAATAAAGTAAGCAGCGCTTCGATTATGATAGGCGAAAGAATACGAAGGATTATACTGAATAGATCTGGAAAAATCTTCAATTGCATCACCGAATTGTTTGAAATTGAGGTAGAGCAGTCCACGATCGTTATAATATTGGCTATTTGAAGTATCCAAATGAATAGCCTTATTTAAGTCACTCAATGACATTTGCAGGTTTTCAAGATGTCTGTAAACACCTGCTCTATTGAAGTATGCTTGTGCATTTTCCGAATTCAATCTTATCGAGGTATTAAGGTCGTGAACAGCATCAATGTATCTCGAGTTATTTTCATAGGCAAGCGCGCGTTTCAGATAAATTTCTGATTGTGTTGAATCCAAAATTAACGATTTTGTATAAAATGGAATTGCATCTTCAAACTGATCACTTTTGGATAGAATATCTCCCCTGAATTCATTTGCAAATGGCATCGATGGGGATTCTTCCGATATTGCCTGTGAATAATTTTCATGGTTTTTATACACATCAACTCGGACGAAAGTTTTGGTGAAGTAAGTAATGGGTATCAATATAGTCGCTAGTAATGCAATTGGTTTCCAACTCATTAGCTTTGGAATATTGATTTGTGATAAGATCAGCAGAAAGCCCAATAGAGGAATGTACAATCTGTGTTCATAAGTATAACCGATGCCAAAACAGGATACCCATAATTCAGGGATGATCATAAACAAGATCACCCAGAGTCCACCAAATAGAGCTTTTTTTTGATCTTTGACACCCAGATATAGGAGGGTAGAAATTACAAAAACGGTAAAGATCACTCCGGGTATTGGGTTGATATCCAATAAATTTGGTGACACATATTGTCTGATTGGAAACACGAGTCTTTCAAATGTGATTGAAAATATTATTGCCAGATTTCCCACAATTTTAGCCATAGGCTGTATATCAAGTTGCTGCGGATTATCCAGTATCGAAAGTCTGACCAATATCCAGGTAAATATGATTAATCCCCATCCAATAATGATTCTCCAATTGGGGAATTTTCGATTATTATTAGAATAAATATAATAATAAACCAATGCCATGATGGGAATTACTATAGCATTTTCCTTCGTCAATAAGCTGAGCCCAAACCATAAATAATGTGCCACCAACCAGATAGGTTTGTTTGTCTCAATAAAATATATCCAGCAAATAAAACTGGCAATTACAAAAATTGCTAAAAGCGAATCGTTTCGACCGGGAATCCATGCAATTGCAGATAAATTAATAGGATGGACCATGAAGATAATTGCAAACCAAAATGATGACCCCACAGTAAGTCCAAATTTCAAAAATAGTTTATAGACTAGCATGGAAACAATGACGTGAATGACAACATTCGTGATGTGAAATGATACCGCAGAACCACCACCGAACATAGCATCAATCATAAAGGACATTATTAGTATAGGGCGATAATAAAACTCACCAATTCCAAAATACAGTGGTTTGGTAAATATGGGAAAAATATTACGGAAATCTTTCAACCAGTCTAATCGAGAAACGATCAATATGGAGTCATCCAACGGGGAAAAATCATATGTAACCGTTTTGATATAGGTTATTAGACCGATAACTATAATCCAGTAAAACGGTCGGTTTCCGGTAGTGAATATCCGATTCATCTGCTTTGAAACATGTCCGAAAGTGTAATTCAATTTCCGCATTTTTGTAGTACAGATTCTTTAAAGTCAGGGTGTACCTGGCCACCTAAAGTTTCGATATGCAGTATACCGACTTTTGCTTTCTCAAATTCATGTAACATGAAGTAGGAAACACTTCTATTGTTTAACATATTAAGGTCGTTTGGCTGATATCTTAAACCTTCATCGAAATCGGTGATTGATTTTTCATATTCCTGGATTTTCTGATAACAGAAGCCCCGTTCATTCAAAAACATTGAATTTTCTGGTTCAAGAGTCAACGCGGTCGTTATATCCGGGATAGCAGACAAATAGTCTCCTTGGTCCCGATAAATAAGGGCTCGGTTAAAAAATACATCGGGAAAATCAGGATGTTTTTCGATGTGTAATTCATAATTCTCCAGTGCTTTTGAATAGTATTCCATCCGTTGGTAGCAATTTCCTAAGGCATAGTACAATTCGTCCTTAACATGATTGGGGATCAAATCAATTGCTTTTGAATAGTGATCCACAGCCGCTAGAAATAGTTCTGCTTCTACTAATGCATCTGCTCGTAATGCATATGCTTGCCATTGAGAAGGTGCTTCTATGACAACACTAAATGTAAAAATATCTTTATCTCTATAAACCTGAATTCTGTAAAAGGATTTAACACCTAAAATAAATATTATTAGAGTAAGCATGAGCCATAAATATTTTCGATAATATCTTATCCATTCAGGGATTTGAAGTTGTGTGATAAAAATCAGGAGTCCCACTAAGGGGAGATAGGTTCGGTGTTCATACGACACGCTTAATCCGAACACGGTACCCCATAGAAGCGGGATGATGATGACAAATATAAAAAATGTAATTCCCCAAATCGCAAGTCTGTAATTTTTCTTTTTAAGGAGCATCGCGAATACTATAAATAAAGCAGTCGCTATAAATAGTGACATCATGGGTGTGTCTGCTGTATTTGGCATCAAAGAGAGGTTCCTGGGGAAAAAGACTTTTCCCATGTATAATATAAAGTTCATCACAGTGTTGGTGAAAATCTGTTCACGAAATGGTAGCTCCGTGAAGTCACCCTGTGGTGAGGACCTCATCCATAACCAAAACAAAGTTATTACTGCCCAAATTACAGATTGAAGTCCCAGTTTCTTCCGCTTTATACTCGGGAATAATATAATATATGTTATAATGAGTGGTGGAATGACGACAGCATTTTCTTTTGTAAATAGCGCAATTCCATAGAACAGGAAATGGGCAACCAACCAACGGTTCGAATTCAAATTTAAATACTTCAAATATGTAATCAAAGAAGCAATAAGAAAAATGGCAAGAAGTGAGTCATTACGAGCGGGTATCCACGATGCTATAGATACATTTACAGGATGAATTGCAAAAATTATCGTACAGATAAATGCAGTTTTACGTTCAATTTTCAACAACAATAAAAACTGGAAAACCAATAATACTGCAATTAGGTGATAAAAGATGTTGCTGAGGTGAAACGAGACAGGTGAACCCTGTCCGGTTATTGCATCTACCATAAAGGTTAATTCAAGTATTGGTCGGTATAATAGTGCGGCATTCGCCATTTCTAACCGCGATGTAAAAGCCTTACCGATAGTATGAAAATCTTGCAATTCCTCCATCCTGGATTCGATAAGACCTGGATCATCTAGGGGTGAAAATGAAAAGAATAATGTTTGGAAATAGAAAAGGTATATAATGAATGTTAACCATAAAACTGGTCTAATCCCATTTAAGAAAATTCTATAAAATAATGTGTTGTTGTTCATTTCGTGTTTTTAATTTGTCGAATATTACAGAAACTTCAAGCAATAATAGATAAATATACCATATTTAAAATTATGGAAATTTCTCCTCGGATATATTTAAGTTAAATCTAAGGGAATAATACCTTTGAAGTCGTGAAAAATAATTTTAAAATATTGAATAAGGAATTGATCTTTACAGATGCATTAGCCGACTGTTTTACTACAATTAATTTGAAAGTAAATTACTAATTTGAAGAAAGATACTCAAAATAGGATTCCCCCTAAAGCGGACTTCCCGTATTCTGTTATTTCAGTTAATTTTCTGATTATCGTTATATTGTTCATTATTTTTTTCTATTATCCCAATGCATTGGGTGAGGATTTGTATTATCATCTAAAAATTGCTTCCCTGATTAAGGGATCAGGACTATCGGTTATCCAGGATATGCGGTGGTTCCAATTGACAACTTGGAGCCAGTATCCAGCAGATTTGTCGCTGGGTTTCCACCTGATACTCGTTCCTCTCCTAACATGCTTTAGTCCCATAGTATCTATAAAAATACTGGGGATTACTCTCATATTATTGTTCGTGAATATTTTTTACTGGATTCTCCATTCTGAAGGGGCAAAAGTGAAACCCTTGTGGATATTTTTATTGTTATTAATTTCCACTTTTTTTCTATACCGACTGGCAATTGTTCGCCCATTTATAATTTCCATCTCATTCTCCTTATTGATTTTTGCCAGTTTGATAAAGGGAAAAAAATGGCTCTTCATCCTGACTTGTATCCTGTTTCCTTTTTTTTACACTGGGTGGTTACAGATATTCATCCTGCTATTTTTCTGGATTGCTTCTCAACTACTAATAATTCGGAAGTTCCGCGACCTTTCTCTGATCCTTATTGCGATTATATCCGTTGTTGCAGGATTAATTCTTCGACCGGATTTCCCAAATATTTTGTATCTAACTTATCAGCAAATTGTTGACCTGTTGTTTCTGAATTTTAAAGGAATAGATTTGAATGTGGGGATTGGCCAACGAACTGCGGATATTTTCTTCTTTCAGGATAATATTATTGGTATCCTTCTGATGACCGTCACATTACTCATGAATTATTTTAATTTTCGATTCCTTCGCGATGAGACAAAGAAAATCACATTACTCACTTTGTCGCTGATTACTGTTTTTTACTTTATCTGGTCCATCGAGTCTGTTCGGTTTATCGAGTACTGGATACCGTTTTCCATTCTGTTTACGGCACTTTCAGTGACTTATTTTAGTGAATGCGAAATTGCATCAAGACATTGGTCTATGAAGCTAATATCGCAGATGAAATCCGGTATCCGAGATAGATGGATATGGAAAGTTATCTTCGTACTGTTTTTAGTAGCCATCAGTTACCACGGTCCGTTATACGTTTTGAAAAGTATCAAACACTCTAAACCGGTGACAGCATTTCAAGCTGAAGCACAGTGGCTGGCAGAGAATACACTCGAAAAAAGTAATGTGTTCATAACATCCTGGGATTCATTTTCAAGATTGTTCTTCTACAATCATCACAACAATTACACAGTGGGTATGGACCCTGTCTTTTTCTACCTTCGTGATCCGGAGCGGTTCTGGCTGTGGCGGAATATCACTGAACACACATGTGTCTCAACTACGCCGATAGACGAATGTCCTGAGGGAATGTCCGAACCTGGCCTCATTGCTGCAACCATCAAATCGCAGTTTGATTCGGATTACATTTTTTCAAACAATTACAGTGTGTATTTTCCGTTCGTCATGATGATGGTGAAAAATCCTGAAATTTTTCACTTCATTATGTCCGGTGAGGGTTCATTTCTGTTCAGCATAGATCCATCGATTTAAAGATCAATCGGTGATCAACTCCGGTACTTGATGCTGTGACTGGCGAACCGGCTGTAATTTGCGGATCATCCCTGTCAGGCTGGATAATTTTTCGATGGTCACTGTATAAACACCGAATGCCTCTTCAACTTTTCCCCGAAGGATGAACAGCTTTTCCCAGTTCAGCAGATCGCCATATTGCTGAAACGCTTTAGGAAACATGACACATTCGAAAATGTCGGTTTCATCCTCAAACGTGACAAATTCCATGGCTTCATGCTTCCGAGTGGAGGTAGTCTTCCGTGTGATGTACACGCCGGCAAGATTGATGGTTCTGCCTACCAGTTCCGGAATGTTCCGGGCCTTTCTGATTCGGCCGGCGAAATAGGGGAGGTACCGTTCCAGTGGATGCTGGGAGATGGGGTACCCAAACGAACTGATCTCCAATTTTAGTTTTTCCTCATGGGTCAGCGCTTCTGATACCGATAGCTGGAACGAGTGTTCGTTCGGTTCATCTTGCAGATATGCACATGCCACCCGAAAGGCAATTTCCTTGTGGGAGAGGCTCGGCTCAAGTTCAGCAAAACATCCGGCATTGGTGAGGGCAATGGCATCTGCCAGGTCCATATCCACGCGCATGAGAAAATCACCCAATGACGTAAAATCCCCGGATTTTCGTTCATCAAGTATAGTATCCACGGTTTTCTTTTGGAGGCTGCGGATGGCCATGAATCCCATATGAATGTGATCTTTCTGTCCCTGATGTCCGTAATCACTCCGGTTGATATGAGGGGGAAGGATGATGATCCCGAACCGGCGGGCTTCGCTGAAATAGGCAAAACTTCCGTAGAATCCACCTTGGTTCGTGACCACCGACGCCAGAAACTCTGCAGGATAATGTGCTTTCAGATAGGCGCAGGTGAACGACAGCATGGCGTACGATGCGGAGTGCGGTTTACAGAATGAATATCCTGAAAACGACTCGATCATGCCCCAGAGTGTCAATGCCAACTCTTGCGAATACCCCCGACGCTCCATCCCATGGACAAACTTCTTATGCCAATGAGGGACGAGATACGCCAGCGACGGACGGGAAATCACCTTCCGTAGGTAATCCGATTCTGCATATCCGAATCCCGCCATGACCCGTGCTGCAGTGGATACCTGCTCTTCGTACACCATGATTCCGTAACTTTCTTTTAGGAATGCCAGATCGGGATGCAGTAATTCCCAGGACTGCCCGTGGATGCGCTCCAGCATCAGATTCGTGTACCGATTTGCCGCCGGTCGAATGATGGATGAATAGATCACCACATGCTCGAAATCCACTTTACCTGCTTTTGCCAGAAGTTGTCGGGTAGCAGGACTTTCGATATAAAATATCCCCATGGTTTTGCCCGCCTTCATCAGCGCCTCGGTTTCAGGGTCGCCTTCCGGTTGGATGGAATGATAATCCATGTATTTGTCCCGATGGAGGCCGATCTGTTTTAGGGTATCCCGCACCACCGCCAGTGACCGATTACCCAAAATATCAATTTTTAACAGGCCGGAGTCTTCCACCTGATCCTTTTCCCATTCTACGATCTGCACCCCTTTGGGTGCCACCAGCACCGGTACATATTTTCGGATTTCGTCCGGGACAATAATGACGCCACCGGGATGCACCGAGGGATACCGAAACGCACCGATGATCTTCTGACTCTGTTCCAGTATCTCTAATAGCGTATCATCCAGATGAATATTTTTGAACCGATTATCTGTTTTTACCCACTGGACCATATCCGAATGGCGGCTGTGATATCCGATTCGCTTGGTCACCGCTTTGATCTCCTCGTTGGAAAGTCCGTACACTTTACCCACTTCCCTGATGGCCGATCGGGGCTGCAAAAACACCTGGCTGCACACCATGGCTGTATTTTTGGTGGTGTATTTCTTGAAAATGTACGCCAGAATATCATCTCGCTCATCCCAGGGGAAGTCAATGTCGATATCAGGCATATCCACCCGTTCTGGATGGATGAACCGCTCAAACTGCAGATTGTACTTCAACGGATCCACCTGTGTAATGTACAGGCAGTAGCTCACAATAGACGCAGCTCCGGACCCTCTGCCAATAGTGGCTTTTGTCTGTTGTACAATGTCATGTACCACCAGAAAATAAGGGGCGAATCCCTTATGAACGATGAGGGAGAGCTCATATTCAATGCGCTCCCGGATGGTGTCCGAAATATCGCCATACCGTTTTTTTGCTCCGTCATAGACAATATCCTTCAGGCGGGCATTGGCGCCATGGGTTTCCTTCAGACTCATGTAGGGGAAAATAGTGTTCAGATAGGTCCAGTCCGTTTTGCACCGGTCTGCCAGATACTGGGCGTTGTTGATGGCATCCATACTGTTGGGGAAGAAAGTGATCATCTGTTTTTCGGACCGGAAATAGTGGCGATCGTCTTTATAGTCATCCGGCAACAGTTGTGAGAGAGTGGAATTCTTTTCAATGGCGCGGAGCACCTTGTGGGTTTTCTGATCCTCGGGACGGACGAAATACACATCGCCGGTAGCAACGGTTTCCAGCTTATAGGTTTTTGCAAGGATCTTTGCCTGATGTTCGGTGATGCCGGGCCGGAGTTCCACAAACAGTTGAGAGTTGGATATGATTGTGGTAAGCGTTTGCAGAGTATGTTCGCGATGCGCTAAAACAAATAGTCCCGTTCGCCGGGATTTCAGCAGAGAAACGATGTCAACGGAAGGATCGTCATGAACATGAGAGATGATACGGCAGATATTCTCGTATCCCGTTTGATTCTCTGCCAGCAGGATGATGTCATCTGAAGCTGTGATAATATTGGTGCCGGCAACGGGTTTGATACCCGCTTCCCGTGCCTGCTGCACAAATCGGATGAATCCCCAAAGCCCGTTGGTTTCGGTGAGTGCCAGATGACTCATGTTCAATCGCTTTGCCCACAGCACCAACTCCCGGGGAGATGCCGTTCCCCGCATGGGCGAATAGGTAGAGTGAGTGTTTAAGTGTGCGAACATAAAAAATATGGATAACCTTTATCAGCACGCCAGTGCTGCAAGTGGTTTAATGGCGTTAAATCCGAATTTCGTGCGTATCCTGTCCATGGCGAGAGACAGTGCCCGGTCCTCGGACTGTCGGTCATCGAACAGGTTTAACTGATTCGCCGTCAGTTTCAGACGGGCGGCATCAATGAGAACCGACCGGATACGGTTCCGCCGAGAGTGGGCGTGGGTGAACAGCGTGATGCAGGTATCCGTCACCGATTGATTGTCATTGGATCTGACAGTTCCTTTCCGGGCGCTTCGAAAGCCGTCTGTATACTGAACTTCCAGAGAAATGGAGCCGGCAATCTTTTGACGCTGTCTCAACTGGAAGGCGGTTTGCTCTGCCAGTTCCTGCACCACCGGACGAAGGATCGTTTCGTCATTTGTATCCGAAGACAGGACTTTTTGCACCATCACATGATCCCGTAATCTGGGCGGTTGTACGATGGAAGTATCCTCACCACGGGCTTCCCTGGAGACCCGTAGAAAATGATCGCCAAACAGAATAGCGCCCGTTTGGTCGTCTGAAGTGATTTCTTGAATCTGACGCACCTGCTGAAGAAACAGGAAGTCGATGATACGTGACACCGGCTTTTCCTGCACCACCGGCAATATACCGGACGATAGGGGAGACAAAAATTGTGGTTCGTATCCTGGCGCCACTTCATTGATCTGTTCGGGAATCACATCGGTGGATATGTGGCTCACCAGCTTATTGGCACTGATACCGATGCGGCTGTTCAGACTGGCTTTGAACTGGATCTCCTTGGATATCCGGTATCCCGCCTGGATATGATTTTTGTAAAACGAATGCATGCCGGTCATATCCACGTAGAATCGTCCGATAGCTGCAGGCTCCACTACCGGAGAAAATCCGGTGAGAGTGTGGTACACATACCGGTTCATCCGAGTGTATAAACTGGTGTTGTATGGAATCAACTGGGCGCTGTGTGACATCTTTCGCGCAAAGGATATTTTCATGCCGTTGGTTAATCCTTCTTCTTCCGCCTCTTTCGACAGACAGACGATGGTACCGTTCTGGTGATGGGATGAAATAATGGCTACTGCCCGGGTGCGTAACGTGGCATCCAGCATCCGCTCCGCTTGAAGCTCAAGGTCATTTAGTTTAATATGAAAAACGAACATCAGAAGTAAGAAGTAAGAAGTAAGAAGTAAGAAGTAAGAAGTAAGAAGTGAGGAGTGGAGAAATATAAGCC
>JABMOW010000112.1 GCA_013204025.1 Fidelibacterota bacterium
AATTAATATGGCGAAAATGAAAATAGGTTTTATATTTGTACCCCGTTTAGCAAACAGATATGTTTGTTGAATATGTGGAATGTACCCGTGGCTCAATTGGATAGAGCACTTGACTACGGATCAGGAGGTTACAGGTTCGAACCCTGTCGGGTGTACATTCATTATCACTTGAAAATGATGATAAATTCCATTTACTTCAAGCAAAAAATAGTTCTCTACTATAATAATATTTGCAACCAAATAATTATGACCAATACACGTATTTTCTGACTAGAAAAATTCACAAGCCCCACCCTCTTAACAAGAATTATAGTTAATCATATCTTATTATATTTTAAGGCTAATAAATATTCATCTAATATTTGAATTAACGTATTCCTTTTTTATTATAAGCAATTCTGTTTATATTTGCCATTATGGCAAAAGAACTAAAAATGGATAAAATCACGTCGGCGGCGAAAACGCTTAGGGTGCTGGGTCATCCGGTACGAATTAAAATCATTGAATTTCTTAGTGATTCTGAGAAGAACGTAGGCTCTATTCAGAAACATATCAAATTCCCACAGGCTGTAACCAGCCAACATTTGAAGCTGTTACTTGTTAATGGTCTTGTTAATAAACGTCGAGAGAAAAATTTCATTTACTATCGGCAGAACGACACAATGCTATCAGGTATCACTAAACTAATTCAGGATACAAAACCAGGTAGTTAATAGTTATTTTCTGTCGGTATAATTGACTGACGGATAGACAATCATCCCTAATAAATTAGGGATAAAGTATAAAAATCGTGGGTTGGATAAAATCCAACCCACGAAAACAGAGAATATTTTATTATAAATGATACCGGGTTCGGATTATTGCTTATTGTGATAATCCAATATTACTTATAAATCATAGCATTTCATGTGACAATACAAATCACTTTTACCTGAATGAACATTTATCCACAAACATACTCCAAGCCAACACAACCACTCTATAACACTTGTGATCGCGAGTAAATAAAACAGTGATCTTACTTATTATTATTAGCAGTTCTATCTAGTGCTAACAGATTTTGATTTATCTCGGTTCATGAGAATGGCAATTGCAGAAGCAACGCATGCACTCAGCGAAGGTGAAGTACCTATCGGAGCAATAATTGTCAATGAAGGAAGGGTTGTTGGTAAAGGGCATAATCAACGCGAAAAATTAGTTGATCCCACCGCTCATGCTGAGATAATTGCAATAACAGCCGCAGCTAACTTTTTAAATGACTGGCGTTTAACTGACTGTCATTTATTTGTGACGAAGGAACCATGCGTTATGTGTGCAGGTGCTATCGTCAATGCAAGAATTCCTTTTGTGTATTATGGTTTAAGTGATTTTCAGGCAGGATGCTGTGGTTCTTTATATCAACTTTGCAGGGAACCCCGTTTTAATCATCAATCTGTAGTCATCGGAGGCATTCTTCAAGATGAATGCCAGAAGTTGTTATCTGATTTTTTTAAACTAAAACGAGAAACTAATTAGAGTCTCCATCTTGTATCAGTTTAATTATTCATTGGATAGCAGACGTAGAGCCCAATAAATTTGCCCGCTTTTAAAGAGAATAAAAAATACGGAGAGGTGTCCGAGCGGTTTAAGGTGCACGCCTGGAACGCGTGTATGGGCGAAAGTCCATCGGGGGTTCGAATCCCCCCTTCTCCGCATTTGTTCTTTTATTGTATTGCGAAATTAATATCTTCCAGGAATAACTTGTAGAAACTGATAGGTTATTTCGTAAGTTACTTTCTCAAATATATTTTCCGTTTTACGAGCAACAACAGTTGATTATACATAAGAAGGAAAGTTCATGAAACAATTTCAAAATACAACTGCTCTTGTAACTGGAGCTTCCAGAGGTCTTGGCGTTAATATTTCATTAACTTTGGCAGAACAGGGATGCAATATTATTGCGGTTTCTAGAAATGAAGAAGGCCTTCAATCCACATGTAAGAAAATTACTTCTAAGGGTGTTAGTGCAACGTATTATCCTATTGACCTGAGTAATACTGTAAGTGTCCGTGAAGGGATTGAAAAAATTCTTTCCGAAAACCAATCCATTGACTTTTTGATAAATAATGCCGGAATTGAAAATTATCAGAAATTTCATCATTATGATCCAAATACGATTGATGCTATTTTAGCAACTAATCTACGTGCTCCAATGGAAATCGCGCGGTTATTACTTCCAAATATGTTGAATCGTGGAGGTCATATCGTTAACATTGCATCACTTGCCGGGAAGAAGGGGATTTCATACAATTCCATATATTCAGCAAGTAAAGCCGGATTGATTATGTGGTCCGATGCATTAAGACAGGAATTATCGAATACAAAAGTGGGTGTATCAGTGATTTGTCCTGGTTATATCTCTGACTCGGGGATGTTCGCAGACGCTGGAATTGATGCTCCAAAACTATTAGGCACATCACCTCCTCAGAAAGTAGCTAATGCGGTTGTGAAATCTATTATAGGAAACGTGCCTGAAATAATTGTCAATAATGGACCCATCAAACCATTATTAAGTATTGGACAGTTATCACCAAAACTAAGTGACAAGATTGTTAAGTTCTTTGGTGTCCCTGCACTAAATCTTGCTCGAGTCAAATTAGAAAATACCGACAAACCAGGTCGCTAATATGAAATTCAGTGTATTTTTCTCAATTGCTTTTGGTGTCGGACTTATTATGTATGCAGTTGGATATGTCGTTGGTTTTTACGTTCATTCCGTGATCGAAACAAAATACTGGGCGTATATTAGCATACCCATCGTTGGGGCGGGCAGTGCACTTGTGTTCTATGGGACGTTGTTTAGAAGAGACCTTGGATAATAGTATGCTGAAAAAAACAAGTATTGATATACAGAACTGCAACAAAAAAATTACGCATCTACTTGATATAATCCATCAATTCAACCAAAAACATCAAAGCGGACATGTTAAACAATTGAGACAGCAGATTATTAATTTGATCACTCGTTTTGATCATTCTGCATCTGATATAATTACTGAAAGAATAGATCGAAGACACAAAAAGCAAAATATTGAAAACCCTAGCCAAGCAGATCCCACTATAGGCAATGATATCCCCAGATTTATGAGTGAATATTACTCCAAAAAGCAATCTAAATTTTAAAAATTCCCAAAATTCAATACAATTGTTTATGGCTTAAAATTGCATCACCAGATATGTAATCGGTGCTTTTTAATCGCAAAGAATCTTCAATAAATTACTTCGCTTTCATCAGTAGGAATTTGATAATATCTAACAATTTAGAAGGAATGGAAAATTTCTTTACCTTTCTGTGCTAGACGGGGAGCTAGCGGTTTCCTGTAGCCTGAAATCCGCTATACGCAGGGTCGAATTCCGCAGAGCGGATTCTGCTGAAGAGCATACAAAAGAATAAGTGGTTATGACGCAATCAGCTTTACGCAATGATTCGATTTCGAATCCCGTCAGGTCCGGAAGGAAGCAGCGGTAGAAATTTTGGTTATGTGCCGTAAATCCCTGATGCTGAGCTGGCTGTTCCGATGTTGTTCTGTCCAGGGATTTCAATCTGCGGTGCACAGATTTTAATAATATGATAAATTTAATAAACGAATGAGCTACCAAGTCCTTTCCAGAAAATTCAGACCCCAACGATTTGAGGATGTTATTGGACAGATCCACGTTTCGCGTACACTTAAAAATGCAATTAAGTTGGATCGTGTTGCGCACGGTTATATTTTTTCTGGCCCTAGAGGTGTGGGCAAAACCACAACTGCCAGGATACTCTCAAAGGCTATTAATTGTAATGAACTTCAGGATTATAACCCATGTGGGGGATGTGCAAGTTGTAAATCTATTACTGAAGGACGAAACATTGATGTGCTCGAAATTGATGGTGCCTCAAACCGGGGCATAGATGATATTCGTGACTTACGGGAAAATGCTAAATATCCACCGACTTCTGGAAAATACCGTGTCTATATTATCGATGAAGTCCATATGCTTACAAAAGAGGCATTCAATGCACTTTTAAAAACCCTTGAAGAACCACCACCGTTTGTCGTTTTTATTCTGGCAACTACTGATCCTCATAAAGTACCTCTTACAATTTTATCCAGAACTCAAAAATTTGATTTTAAACGCATTTCAATGGCTGATATTATTGGCCAGTTAGAATTAATTCTGAAATCTGAAAATTTCGATTATGATGAAGACTGTTTAAAATTAATTGCACTTAAAGCGGATGGTGGGTTGAGAGATGCTTTGAGTATGCTTGACCAAATCATCGCTTTTACCGAATCTAGAATAGATATGGAAACGGTTATGTCCGTTTTGGGAATGGTTCAACAATCTATTTTCCTTGAACTATTGGATTATCTTTTTATAAACGAAAAAGGTAACGTGCTTCGATTGTTGGAAACAACATTATCTTCAGGAATAGCCATATCTGATTTTATGAATGGATTTAATGAGTTTATCCGTAACTGCATGGTGTTCGCAGCAGGTGGTGATAATACAATAAGAATTGATGAATCCACTCAGCATTGGTTGGATGAACGAAATGAACGGATTGGTGTTGTTGATTTAATGAGAATACTAGACATGTCTCTGAAATTCGAAACCGGTTTGAAATATTTACAGCACCCTCGTATCGGTCTTGAAACTTTACTGTTAAAAATTGCATCCATGGACCCGTCTGTTGAAATATCCAATTTATTACAACAATTATCTCAATCTTCATTGACGGAATTAAGTCCAGTAAAACCAGTGAAGAAATTCTTGGAAACAAAACTCAACGTCGATGTGACTCCTAAAACTGAAACAGTGTCTGAACCTTCCGTATCACTCAAGGAAGTCTCTAATCCAGTCGCAAATACATCAGACCTTAGTGTTGAAATAATTCAATCAAACTGGAATCAATTCCTTGAACAATTGGAGAGTGTCAGTGTTAAACTTTCTCATTTGCTAGAGGACAGTCAGGTTTTATCATTTGAAAAAAATATTGTAAAAATCCAAATTCCAGCAAGGACGAACGGATTTAAAATAAAAAGTCTCGAAAAAGATAGCAGAACAGTTGAGCGTGTGTTAAAAACACATTTTAAACAAGCAATAAAAGTGAAATATCTAGCAGATGGTTCCGGAGAAAATGGTGGACAATTGGAAAAAAAAACTAAAATTAAAGGCGTTGAGGAACATCCACTGTCTTTGTATTTAATAGAAAAATTTGAAGGTGAATTAATTAGGTAGGAGTAAATATGTTCCCAAAAGGTGGTATGTCTGGGATGATGAAGCAAGCCCAGCAAATGCAGGAAAAGATGTTGAAGATTCAGGAAGAATTAGCGGAATTAAAAGTCGAAGGACAAGCAGGCGGTGGATTGGTGACTGTCGTGGCAAATGGACAGAAGGATATTATTTCCATAAAGATTGAACCAGAATTATTAGAAGATGATAGAGAACTGCTTGAAGATATTCTGGTGGTGGCAGTAAATCAGGCACTTCAAAATGCGACGAAACTATCAGAGGAAAAAATGAACAGTGTGGCTGGTGGATTATTAGGAAAAATGAAAATCCCGGGAATGTAATGACCGGTTTACCCCCAACGATTGAAAGGGTTATAGATTCTTTTTCCAGCTTCCCAGGGATTGGAAAGAAAACTGCACAACGACTGGCATTGCATGTGATGAAAGCGGATAAGGAAACCATTCTTCAATTTGCTCGATCACTGACGGATGCCAGAGAAAAGATCATTTATTGTCAATTGTGTCATAATTATTCTGAAAACGATGTCTGTCACATTTGTTCAGATCCTCTACGTGACGAATCTGTAATTTGTGTGGTGGAAGAACCAGCAGATATTATATTGTTTGAAAAAGCTGGCTATAAAGGATTCTACCACGTCCTTGGTGGAGCGTTATCTCCTCTAGACGGAATTGGTCCTGAAGATTTGAATGTAGAATCTTTGATTGGCAGATTAGATAGGGTAAAAGAAATCATTATCGCAACAAACATGAATATTGAAGGGGACACAACTGCTTTATATTTATCCAAAATGTTAGTTGACCGGCATATAAAAATTACTCGTTTAGCCCGGGGAGTACCTGTAGGTGGCCATCTGGAATTTGTCGACGAGGCAACATTAACCCGTTCATTATCTGAAAGAGTATTGATTCGAGATGAGTAAAAAATACATTCCAAATATTTTAACTTTCGGTCGGATATTCCTGACACCATTATTTCTGTATTTTCTTTTTGCAAATATTCCTCATGGTAAATTGATTGCATTGGTGATTTTTATTGGAGCAGCTTTGACCGATTTATTTGATGGAAAATTTGCCCGAAAGCATGGATTGGTTACAAAACTAGGAATATTTATGGATCCGCTTGCGGATAAATTCTTGGTGCTATCAGCATTCGTTTCCTTTTGGATCACAGGAGAAGTACAGCTTTGGATGTTGGTTCTTACTGCATTTAGAGATGTGCTGGTAACCGCTCTAAGAATGTTGATGCAATTTAGAGGGTTTACAATGATCACCAGTAAAGTAGGAAAATGGAAAACTGGTTTTCAAATCACAGTCATCATTATTATTATGTTATATTTAATTATTAATAGTTACGATTTGGGGCATTACATATCGTTTATATCAGAATTTAAAATAATTTACTTTCTCATGGTTGTTACTTCATTAATTACGGCTTATACAGGTGTCCATTATTTTTATTATAACTATCAGACACTGAAATTATTATTCAGCAAAAAATGAATCTGCTGACCAGAATCACTGCCACAGGGTTCTATACAGGATATTTACCTAAAATGCCGGGAACATGGGGAAGCCTTGCCGCAGCATTAATCTGGTGGTTCTTGCCGATTGACATTTATCTTCAATTCATTCTGATACTCATTGTTCTCATTATTGGAATTATTGCATCAAACCGGTTTACAGCTGCAACGGGTACAAGTGACCCCTCTGAAATTGTAATTGATGAATGGGTTGGGATGTGGATTACATTATTTTTAATTCCCCATAAGATAGGATACTTCATTCTGGGATTTATGCTCTTCCGCATATTTGACATTGCGAAACCATTGTTCATCAAGAATGCAGAAAAATTTCCTGACGGATGGGGAATTATGGCTGATGATGTTCTTGCAGGGATATACTCTCGTATTTTGCTTCAGGTTGGATTATTACTAATTTGAACGCATGTATTATTACTATCGGAGATGAGCTACTTCAGGGATTTACCCGGGATACCAATTCTGAGTGGATTTCTAAACATTTGCTGGACTATGATGTTCATACGGAGTATAAAGTTACAATTCCGGATGATCGACCCAAGATCATTCAGACATTAAAACGAGCGATTTCCGATCAATATGACTTTATATTTATCACTGGTGGACTGGGACCAACACATGATGATGTCACACGGAACGCATTAAAATTGTTCTTTGAGGTCTCGACTGTTTTTGACCAGGATCATCATGAAAAATTGGTTGAATGGTGCCATCAGAGGAACATCATCCCACCCCTGAACCTTGAATCCCAATCGACAATTCTAAGTGGAAGTACTTCCATTCCAAACCCTGTTGGTTCTGCATTAGGGATGTCAATCAAATATGATGGCTCACAAATCTTTATTCTACCAGGAGTGCCCGCCGAAATGGTTGGAATGATGCAGGAAACAATTCTTCCCAAGTTTTTTCTTAAATCGGATTTTTCTCGATTTATCACTTTGAAAACCGTTGGAAAAGGCGAAAGTAAGATTTCCGAAGAAATATCGGATATCATACACGATTTTGAAACTGACGTTAAGATTGCCTTTTTGCCACAATACACGGGAGTAAATATCCGGATCAAACGTATTTCAAAGAGGGTAGGAATTGCCCATACCGTTGCAAACTTGATTCAAAAAAGGTTAAAAGGCCTAATCTACACGAACGAAGATCATGCACTTGAAGAAGTTGTGGGAAAAATGCTTCGGTTAAATAAATTGACACTTTCTGTCGCTGAATCCTGCACAGGTGGTTGGTTATCTAAACGATTAACAGACGCCCCTGGAAGTTCTGATTACTTTTTAGGGAGTGTTATTGCTTATCATAATAATATTAAGAAATCGGTTTTGGAAATTCCCGATACAATTCTTGAACAGTATGGTGCAGTCAGCGAACAAACAGCAAAACTAATGGCTGAATCCATTTGTAAAATAACTGGTTCATCAATAGGCATCAGCACCACAGGGATATCAGGCCCAACCGGGGGGACATTAAAAAAACCTGTGGGTTTAGTATTCATCGGGCTCGCTTACGATGGACAGGTTTTTGCCTCAAAATTTAATTTCTTAAAGAACCGGACACTGCACCGAGAAATGTCCTGTACAACAGCATTAAACATGCTTAGGCTTTTATTATTGGAGAATTTCTCCAATACATTTTAGAATGATACATTGATTTTCCTTTAAATACACACAATTAAGAAAAGTGACAATGACAATATCCGATAACGTAGAATCAAAAAGAATATTCATTGGTATCCCTGTTCCAAGGGAAATCTCAACGAGAATTCATATGTTAGAAACTCTCGTCACCGCTCCCACGGATAGCATTCGATGGGTCACGGGAAATAATCTACACATTACATTATTGTTTCTGGGAAATATCCCGGATACAAATGTTGAAAGCGTAAAATCATGTCTTCACAATTTGGAGGCAGTTTCAGAATTTGAGTTATCTATTGAAAATACCGGAGTATTTCCTCAATCGGATAAACCAAGAATATTTTGGATGGATATTGTAAATGGCAGGGATTCATTAATCAGTCTTCAGGCAAAAGTAAATAAATCAGCATCGGAATATTCTGAAGTAAAAGATGATCAGGATTATATCCCTCACTTGACTATTGGCAGAGTTGGCAGGAGTGCTAAATTGTGGAAATTTGGTACAGATGAATTTCTGAATGCTGTTTATGAACCCATTGTATTTAAAGTAGAAAAGTTTTATTTGTATATGAGCGAATTACTGCCACATGGACCGAAATATACAATAATTGAAAAATACGATCTGCAAAACGTACAGGACTGATATTTAGACAAAATTATTAGAAAGGTTGGAAATGGATAAAGATCAACGAAAATCGGATAGTGTAGACCTCGCCATATCTCAAATTGTACGACAATTTGGTAAAGGGTCTATTATGCGTATGGGTGAGAACCCGGTAGCAAAAATAGCGGCAATTTCAACGGGTTCAATATCGCTTGATGCAGCTATTGGCATTGGTGGCGTTCCGAGGGGACGTGTAATTGAAATATTCGGTCCTGAATCCTCTGGCAAGACAACACTTGCGCTCCATATAATTGCCGAAGCTCAAAAGACAAACGGGTATGCAGCATTTATTGATGCTGAACATGCAATGGACCCGCAATACGCAAAAAAATTAGGCGTTGATATTGAAAACCTTCTCATATCTCAACCTGACACAGGTGAACAAGCGCTGGAGATTACAGAAACGCTAGTTAGAAGTGGCGCAATGGATGTGATCGTTGTGGACTCTGTTGCCGCTCTTGTCCCAAAAGCAGAACTGGATGGGGATATGGGAGACTCACACATGGGACTGCAGGCAAGATTGATGTCCCAAGCGCTTCGAAAATTAACCGGTACGGTTTCAAAATCACATACGTGTGTGATTTTTATCAATCAGTTAAGACAGAAAATCGGCATCGTTTTTGGAAATCCTGAAACGACTACCGGTGGAAATGCACTCAAATTCTACTCATCACTCCGGCTGGATATCCGCAGGATAAGCCAGATTAAAGATCATGACAATATGGTTGGAAATCGGGTAAAAGTAAAAATTGTAAAAAATAAAATGGCTCCTCCTTTTCGAATTACAGAATTTGACATTATGTACGGTGAAGGAATTTCTTTTGAAGGTGATTTAATTGATCTAGCCGTTGAGGGAGACATTGTTAAGAAAACCGGTGCGTGGTATGCTTATGAAGAAAATAAAATTGGTCAGGGTAGAGAGAATGCAAAACAATTTCTAAAAGATAATCTGGAAGTTCGGAGCAGTATCGAAACCAAAGTTAAAGCTTTCCTGGGGATGGATGTGGAGTAGTAACAATTCACATCACTGTTTAAATTCCCATTAAATAATTAAGGCTCATATTTGGTTCACCTCGTTGAACAGAATATGAGTCTTTTTTGTTACATGATCACCATTGATATTTCAAGCGCAAATAGTATTTATTGCGTCTAAAATTTGCTTCTGGCGATTAACTATTAAATTGAATTCCATAATATTTTCTTCAGCAAATGTAAAATATATTTTACACATTTTTTGTAAATAAATAAAGCTAATGTAATTTCTATCAAGATTTTGACAGAAATTTCATGGTTTGATGTAAACCATGTTAAAGTAACATTTATTTTGGAGATTCTCATGATAAATAAACAAACTCATTCCTTTTCTGCAAATCAAATGAATAAAAACGGTTTTGTATTCGTAATTACAGTTTGTTGCATAGCAATAATATTGGGATTAATCGTTATGTTTCTTATAAACTCAGTTAATATTCAATCCGCAATTGGAGGAAAATCATTTGCTTATAAATCTGCTTACTGGAAAGCTGTTTCCAAGATTGGCATGTTGGAACAATTAATTAAAGATTATGGATTTGACATCGTTTCAAATGGTAGCATTATAGATGACGTATCATTTGAATTTGTTGACGAATGTCATCGTAGAGTAATTAGTGAAGTAGACGCAGGCACGTATAAACAGATCGTCGAAGCAATATTTGAAGATGAAAATTGTGAAGGAACTAGTGAATATCCAAATTATTCAATGATATACAAAGTCAAAGATGCATTCAGGCGGGGCAGAGGATTTGATCACGGGTGGAGACACTACTCTGACGGTCCAAACCAGAATTCATGGGGATGGCGGCAAGGCACTGGAGAATGTATAGATATATGGGGATGGAATTGGCAATTCCCCTGCGAGCAGGACACGTTGGTTGATACATTGGTATATGTTAATGATTATGGTGAATTTCTTGTCACGGGAGAACAGTGTTCGATAGATGGTTTTATGTACGTAGGCGCTGACGTCATTTTTGATTACATGTTAACAAACTCTCTTCCCCAAGTTGGTGAAAACCCTAATTATTTAACCCATATTAAAGTCCCTGAATCATCATTAGTTATCCCTTCAAGTTCTATCGATAAAAATCACTATACATGGGAAGCCGTATCTGCTATGGACCTACCTGATTTTGATCATCATGCTTATGACAGTTTATTGTCAATTGCCGAGGATATTTCTCATGATCCCAATAACGGTAAATTTGCTGGAAATGTGAGTTGGCCTTATGATGGACAATGGGGCAATACAAATTGGTTTCATCTTCAAGATTATTTTAACAGAACGATGTTTGTGGATGGAAATTGTCAGATAAAATACTGTGAGATACAGAATATCGGCGGTGACTCAAATACGCCGGGTATTATCGTTGCAACTGGAGATATAATAATTGATACTCCAGAAGGTCAATTCATTCCTGATAATATAATTCTGATAAGCGGGGGAGACGTGGAAATTATAGGTGCCAATTTTGGTTCGTTGATGGAAGACCAGTATTGGGGATCAGTTGTAAATGAAATTTACTCCAGAGGTAGTATTTCCCTTATAGGTGAAGATGATGGGCAAATGATTTTTGCACAACTATATGCATTTGGATCTGACAATATGGGCGTTAGTGTAGATCTGGAAGCGACAGATTTTTTTGGTCTTATTTATGCCCCTCATACCTCTAGCGAGATCGATTTTGCAACTCAGCGATGGTTTAAGGGTGCCATGTACGTGAATCAGATCAAGGACGACAGATTTGACAACAATTACATATTGCTCAACCACCGTTTTCCATCTCATTATTTAGAGGGAGGCATGGGGGGAATTAATCAGGATACTGGAAACTGGGTATTAGTGAACGGGTCTATCCGTGAAATTTGACGGTTGGTTTTTAGATTTGCACATATAATAAATGATATCTGGTACTAATTTTAAAAAAACCTTCTTTTTCCAAAGGACAGAATTTAACATCATGTATGGAGAACAAAATTCTTTTGAAAGACAGTTTAATTGACCTCGCCGTTGAAGGAGATATTGTTAAAAAACTAGTGTCTGCTATACTTTTAGCGAAATCAAAATTGGTCATGGCAGAGAGAATTCGAAATAAACTTAATTAAATAATCTGGCAGTTCGAAAGATATTGAAGCCAGATTGAAGACTTTCCTGATAAGTGATGACTGATAACATCATCTAAAAACTCACACATCCACTGATATTACAAGCGCAAATAGTATTTTTGCATCTTAAATTTGCTTCTGGTGACTAAATATTAAATCAATTCTATTATCTCGATAAAGTGTAAAAAATATTTTACACTATTCTTGTAAATAACGATAAATGATGATTGCTGTACAAAGAATTTGACAATAACGAAATCTGATGTAAATTGTCACAAGAATTTGACAGATAATTCATGGTTTTAATGTAAACCATGTTCAAGTAACATTTATTTCAGGAGCTCTTATGGCTAACAAATATGAACATCATAAGTCTGAAATGCAGAAGAAAGAAAACGGTTTTGTTTTCACAATTACTGCATTTAACCTTTCAATAGTTTTAGGTTTAATCGTTATGTTTCTAATAAGCTCGACGACGATACAGACGACAATAGGTGGAAAATCATTTGCTTATAAGTCGGCATACTGGAAAGCGATTTCAAAGATCAGTATGCTTGAGCAATTAATTAAAGATTATGGATTTAGTGCAGTATCAAATGGAAGTCTAGTTAGCGATGTTTCCTTTGAATATGTCGATGATTGTCATCGCAGAGTCGTTAGTGAAATAAACACTGGTTTATTTAAACAGGTCGTTGAAGGATTGCTGGAAAATGAAAATTGTGAAGAAGTGAACGAATTTCCGAATTATTCGATGATATACAAAGTTGAAGACTCCAGAAGAAGAGGTAGAGGATTTGATCACGGATGGCGACGTCATCATAATGATGATCATAATCAAAATTCATGGGGCTGGAGACAAGGGACAGGAGATTGTGAAGATGTATGGGGATGGAACTGGCAATTCCCTTGTGAACAAGATACTTTGATTGATACCCTAGTTTATTTCAATGAATATGGTGAATTTCTTGTTACAGGAGAACAAGGCACGCTGGATGGTTTTCTTTATGTTGGCGCTGATATCATTTTTGATTACACATTTACAAATTCTCTCGCCCATATAGGTGAGAATCCAGATTATTTAACTCACTTGAAAATTCCTGAAACCTCAACGGTGGTACCGGGAAATCCCATTGATCAAAATCATTATACTTGGGAGACTGTTTCCGCTTTGGATTTACCCGATTTTGATCATCATGCCTATGACAGTCTATTAGCAACTGCTGAGGGAATCTCTCATAACCCAAATAATGGCAAATTCGTTGGTGATGTGAATTGGCCATATGATGGCCAGTGGGATGAGACAAACTGGTTTCACTTACAAAATTATATTGACAGAACAATGTACGTGAACGGAGATTGTCAAATACAGTACTGTGAAATAGAAAATATCGGTGGTGATTCAAATGAACCGGGTATCATTGTGGCAACAGGAAATATTACTATTGATACACCCCTTGGTGAATTCATCCCTGATAATATAATTTTGATTAGTGGTGGAGATGTGCAAATAACAGGTGCAAATTTTGGTTCAGTGATGAATGACGAACATTGGGGATCTGTCGTAAATGAAATTTACGCTAGAGGCAGTATCTCTCTAATTGGTGAAGATGAAGGAAACAGAATATTTGCTCAAACGTATGCTTTTGAAACTGATAATATGGGCGTTAGCGTGGAATTAAACTCTGTTGATTTCTATGGACTAATTTATGCCCCCAATAGCACCGGAAATATTGACATGGCTGCGGACAAATGGTTCAAGGGTGCCATGTACGCAAATCAAATTAAAGATGACAGATTTGAAAATAATTATCTTGTACTCAATCATCGTTTTCCGTCTCATTATTTAGAGGGAGGCATGGTGGGGATTTATCAGGATACAGAGAACTGGGTATTAGTCACCGGATCTATCAGAGAAATTTGACTCACGCTTTTTAGATTTACACAACAAATATTACAGCAGGTACGGTGAAAAATCATCCGATACGATCTATGCTGATTGGTAAAAGTTTGTAAAAGCAAAATAAAATCTGCGCTACTAAATAATATTATAATTCGAATATTAATCCGCTCGTTGAGATTAATCTCTCTTCCTTCATATTGTCATTGGAACACCCGGAAAAACGAAAATAAATTTTAGGTTCAATTTTTAACTAAAAAAGGGTGTATCAATGAAGAATTTATCATCTAAAATAATGTCTCTTGTAATTTTATTAACACTATGTACAGCTCAAGATGATGGTAATAGTAATCTATCCGGCAGTATTGGGTCTGTTACATTTGGAGGACAAGTTTACAATCAGATTGCTTTTAGACCTGAAATTCCAATAGGTACAAAGATGGCGATTGGGCTTGATATTTATCTTTATATTGATGGTGATGGCAATATATACAAGGATGCATGGAATTTTAAGGACGGAAAATCCACACTAAGAACGCTTATGGATAAAGTGTATTATTTTCGTTATGGAAGACCTGAAGATGATTTCTATCTTCGAGCCGGCGCTATTCCCTCCGCTACACTCGGACAGGGCATTTTGGTAGATGGATATTCCAATGTTATCGAATACCCTTTTGTTCGTCAGATTGGCGCGAATGTAAAATTTAAAAAGGATGTGATGGGTTTCGAAGCAATTGTAAGCAATATTAAGCGTGTACCTGGGGTGCTGGGATTGCGTACTTCCTTTGAGTATATCCCCAAACTAGAAATCGGTATTTCATTTGTAACTGACCTAGATCAAAACGCCGGATTAAAAGACCGTGATTCGGATGGGTATCCAGACGTATTCGACGACTTTCCTGACGATGAAGACCTGTACGATAAGATAGACGCCGACAGGGACATGTGGTCTGACGCTTATTTCCAATGGAATCCTGATAGTACTGATGCTGCTTTTGATATGTGGTTTAACAACACCTCTTTCTTAAATCGCAATCCTTATAATCCTGCTGATGTGGACAAAGATCAGGTTTCCGGTGCTGCATTTGATGTCACTTATCAATTAACCGATAAGATCCAATTATATTCGCAGTTTGCACAATTATTTGGTGATACCAAGGCTGTTGATGTGAATGAAAACACTTCACTGGGTTATGGATTTGTACCCTTGGGAATATCCTCTCATTGGGGACCTGTAAATTTCAGAGCGGAATATCGTCAGAATAGTCGAAAATTCTTATTCAATTACTGGAATGGAAGTTATGACGTAAATCGAGCAACATATGATTTTACAAATGAAAAAATAGTTACTCGTGAATATGATTTGTACAAGTATGGTGAATTGAAAGGATTTTTTCTTCAAGCAGATGCATCTCTCTTCGAGTTACTTAAACTCCAACTTGGGTATCAGGACATGAGTGGTGAAGTATGGGATTCTATTATTAGTGACTACGTCACAGATAACAACAAATTATTCCGAACCGGAATAAAAATTAATACAAATAAAGTCCCTAAAGTCAAATTAGCTGAAGCGTTCTACGAGCAGAGTGATGTGGCTAATCCGTTTAAGTTTGATCCATCACCTTCAACAGTATTCGGGTATGATGTGGGTATCGAGATTTCAAGTGGAGTCATATTGGTGTACAAAGCTAGAAGGACCTATCATTATGTAAGCGAAGGTGTGCTTGAACCTTCGAATTCCATCCAATTTGAAACACAAATGGTATTCTAAATACATTTAGGAAGGTGAACCGAATATTATCCGATCAATGAAATCCTCTCAAGATATACGTAAAGAATTTATCAGTTTTTTTAAAGACAGAGAACATCAGTTTGTCCGCAGTTCTTCAGTAGTTCCAATTGATGATCCCACATTACTATTCACAAATGCTGGGATGAACCAGTTCAAACCCATATTTCTCGGCCAGGAATCTCCAGGCTATCTACGTGCAGTGAATAGTCAGAAATGCATTCGGGTCAGTGGGAAGCATAATGATCTAGAAGAGGTTGGTGTTGACAATTACCATCACACTTTTTTTGAAATGCTTGGAAATTGGTCATTTGGAGATTACTATAAAGAAGATGCAATTAAATGGGCATGGGAACTGTTAACTGATGTCTGGAAAATTGATAAAGACAGGCTATGGGTAACCATCTTTCAAGACGACGATGAGGCAGGAAAAATCTGGAATAATGTGACGGATATCGCACATGATCGAGTTTTAAAATTCGGTTCAAAGGATAATTTCTGGGAGATGGGTGAAACCGGTCCTTGCGGTCCCTGTAGCGAAATTCACTACTACACTGGTGATTTGACGAAACAATCTCCAGTAGGTGTCAACAAGGATGAAAACTACCGTGAAATTTGGAATCTTGTATTTATTCAATATAACAGAGATGAATCGGGAAAATTAACAGACTTGCCTGCCAAACATGTAGATACCGGTGCCGGTTTCGAACGGTTGGCTGCTGTATTGAATGGGAAAGTTTCCAACTATGAAACGGATATTTTTCTCCCTATCATTGATGAAATATCCAAGTTAACTGACTGCGAGTATTCTGAATCGGATGGCGCAGCGCACAGAGTTATTGCAGATCATATCCGAATGCTATCATTTGCAATTGCTGATGGGGCTCTGCCAGGGAATGAAGGTCGTGGATATGTGCTTCGGCGGGTATTAAGACGGGCAGCCAGATTTGGTCGATCCCTTGGAATGCATGAACCCTTTATTTATAAGTTGGTATCAACACTTGCAAAAGAGATGAAAGATGCGTTTCCTGAAATTAAAGAAAAACGCCTCCACATTGAAAAAACAATTCGAGCAGAAGAATCTTCCTTTGGGGATACGTTGGATAGAGGTTTGGATATTTTTAGTAAAATAACCAAAGACAAATCTAAAGGAGATTTAATTTCTGGGGATGAAGCTTTCAGATTGTATGATACTTTTGGTTTTCCCCTCGATTTGACTCAATTACTTGCACGTGAAAAAGAAATGTTAGTAGATGAATCCGGTTTTCAAGTACAAATGGATTTGCAAAAGGAAAGAGCAAGAGGAGCAGGAAATTTCGCTATTTCTTTAATTGAGAAAGAATGGAATATTGTGACCACTGGAAAATCCAGTGAATTTATTGGATACTCTCAATTGAAGAGTGATTCAATTATCAGAAAATATCGACAGGACAACAATAAAATTGAACTGATTTTAGATAAAACTCCTTTTTACGCTGAACAGGGTGGACAAATCGGAGATACAGGGACTATCCAAAGTGATGGTTTGACCATTCAAGTTAATGATACCAGGAAAGAGGGAGACGATATTGCCCACTTTGGTACGATCATATCAGGTGCTATCGAGGCGAAAGTAAACGTTGAAGCTGAAGTAAAATCGGATCGTCGAAATAATATTCAAAGAAATCATACTGCAACACACCTTCTCCATCAGGCGTTAAAGTTAACTTTAGGGGAACATGTTCATCAGGCAGGTTCAATGGTATCGCATGATAGATTGCGCTTTGATCTGACTCATCACGAAAGTCTGACCTCCGACCAGTTAATATCTGTTGAAAATATTGTGAATGAGAATATTGGGTCAAATTCAAAGCTTGACGTACGCATTACATCTTATGATCAAGCGAAGCAGACAGGTGCCGTAGCATTGTTTGGAGAAAAATATGGAAATGAAGTTCGGATGGTAACCGTTCCAGGTTTTTCATGTGAACTTTGTGGGGGGACACATGTTAATCGCACTGGCGATATTGGTGCATTTAAAATTATTAGTGAAACCTCATTAGCCACCGGAGTTAGACGAATAGAAGCGATAACCGGAGCTGCAGTCATAGACCTGATACATGATTATGAAAAGATTCTTCATGAGTGCGGTATGATACTGAAAACTGGCTTTAAGGATATTCCTGATAAACTGAATCAGCTCGTTACTCAAAAAAAACACAGTGAAAAACAACTCGAAGAATTGTTACAAGGTTCACAAAAAGAAATTGTACGTGACCTGATTTCACAAGCAGAATCTTTCAATGGTATTCGGACTATTGTTCGGATTATCGAAAATGCGGGTGATCTGAAAATGATGGGAGATGAATTCAGATCTGTGTTTAAAACAAACGGCGTAGCGCTTATTTTCACAGTTTTAAATCAGAAACCGATGATTATGTGCGCGGTAACTGATAATCTCACGTCTAGAATTCAGGCTGGGAATATCGTAAAAGAGTTGGGAAAATTCCTTGGAGGTGGAGGCGGGGGGAAACCTCATTTAGCCACATCAGGAGGGAAAGACCTCGCCAAATTGGATGATGCAGTCCAAGCTGGAAAAAACTTAATTCAATCCATAATTTCCAAAAACTAACGAGATAAATGGAAAGCAAAACCAATATAATTTTCAGAGAAAGTATTCCCGGAAAATCCGGAGCATCGGTACCGCCATGTGATGTTCCAGAACACGCTTTATCTGAATTCATTCCAAACCATGTTTTGAGAGAATCTCCACCGAACTTACCAGAGGTTACTGAGCCTGAAGTAGTCCGGCATTTTGTAAATCTATCGGTAAAAAATCATCATGTTGACAGGGATTTCTACCCTCTCGGATCGTGCACAATGAAGTACAATCCGAAAATAAATGAAAAAATCGCTTCACTCGATGGATTTGCTGGTATTCATCCATTGCAATCGGTAGAGACCGTTCAAGGCGCATTACGGGTGATGTGGGAGCTGGAACAGATGCTACTTAAAATTACAGGGATGTCCGCTGCTACTCTCCAGCCCAGCGCTGGGTCGCAGGGTGAGTTTGTAGGGATACTCATTATGAAGAAATATCATGATGAGAGGAACGACTCCAGAAAGTACATTTTCATACCAGAAACTGCTCATGGAACAAATCCAGCAAGTGTGATTCTTGCCGGGTATCAGATAAAAAAGATTAAATCAGACTCCAGAGGACGAGTAGATCTAGCGCATTTAAAACAGAATTTAGACCAGCATACAGCAGGAATGATGCTTACTCAACCAAATACGTTGGGATTATTTGAAGATCAGATTTTGGATATCACGTCTCTGGTGCATGAAGCAGGCGGTCTCATGTACATGGACGGTGCTAACCTAAATGCTTTGGTGGGGATTACAAAACCTGCTGATATGGGATTTGATATTACTCATATTAATTTGCACAAAACTTTTTCTACACCGCACGGTGGCGGAGGACCGGGTGCCGGACCTATTGCAGTCACGGAGCAACTAGCTAAATACCTACCAATACCGGTGGTTGTAAAAAAAAGAGATGAATCATTCGATTGGGATTATGATCGATCGGCTTCTGTGGGGAGGGTCCATAGTTATTTTGGTAATTTCTCAATACTGGTGCGTGCGTGGGCATATATTTTGTCAATGGGCGAGCAAGGTTTAAAAGAGATGACAAAAAATGCTATCCTGAATGCCAACTATCTGAAATATCTTTTGAAAGATACTTATCACATTCCATTCTCCGAAGGCACCATGCATGAGTTTGTTATCTCTGCGGTGGATCAGAAAAAACGGGGAATCAGAGCGCTGGATATTGCAAAATCGCTACTCGATAATGGGTATCATGCTCCAACAGTTTACTTCCCTATTAATCTACCTGAAGCGATTATGGTTGAACCCACTGAGTCAGAAACAAAAAATACTCTGGATGAATTCGCACAATCAATGATAGATATTGATTCACTCATAGATACTGATCCGGAGTCATTAACTCAGGCACCAATAACGACTCCGGTAAGAAGACTAGATGAAACGAAAGCCAATCGAGAACCGGACATTCGGTGGAAATTTCAAAAAACTGACAATCTAAAGGAAGTCAATTAACGTGAAATATCAGGTAGATTCTGGACAAATATTTATTACTTTAGCAAGAGGTGACTTTATTAACAAATCGCTTGAGGCAGTTGCAGTTAAAGAAAAATTAACATCCGGTTGGGTTCATGGTCTTGGCGCAATTGATTACTGCGAACTGGGTTTGTACGCTTTTGAGAACCAATCCTATATCAAAAAAGAATTTTTAGATGAGTATGAATTAGTCAACTTGACTGGAAATATTACTTTGAAGGATGGGAATCCATTTATCCATTCACATATCACCATTGCAGACAGGCAATTTTCCGCAATGGGTGGACACTTGTTTGATGGGAAGATTTCAGCAGCTGGCGAATTTGTAATTGTACCGGGAAATATACAAATCACCAGAAAATTTGATCAGAATATTGGTTTGGCCCTCTGGTGCTTGGGAGAGAAAAATGCATAAAACCATTCAGACGGAAAATTCACCTCAAGCTATCGGCGTTTATTCACAGGGTATTATTACTGGACAAATGGTATTCACGTCCGGTCAGATTGCTATCGACCCTGCTACGGGAAACATCGTGGTTGATGATTTCAGAGATGAAGTTAGACAGGTTTTAAAAAATTTATCTGCAGTTCTTGAAGCTGGAGGAAGCGCTTTGGATCATGTGGTTAAATGCACGGTCTTTATGAAGGACTTAGGTCAATTCTCCACATTGAATGAGGTTTTCGGAGAGTTCTTTCCTCACGATCCACCCGCGAGATCTGCTGTTGAAGTATGTGCGTTACCTAAAAACGTAAATGTTGAAATTGAAGCCATTGGGATGATCATTGATTAAATACATCCGAATCATTCTTATTGTAGCATTAGCGTCACTCATTTACTCTCAAGAAAGTTATGTTGACTCAACGAAAATAAAAAATCCCAAAATCGCCTGGAAGTTGGGTTTTATCCCTGGAGCTGGACAGATATACAACGGAAAATATCTTAAGGCAGCAAGCTTCGTAGCGTTTCAAGGATATGCAACTAGTCAGTTTGTGCAGTTTAAAAATGATGGAAAAATTGCTAAACGCAATACCTATGGTTGGTGGATTTTTGGTCTCTATGTATTTGGAATACTTGATGCATACGTGGACGCACAATTATCCACATTTCCTGCAAAAATACCGTCCTCTGATCCAATTAAGCCTCTTGAACAAACGAACCCAGAACCGGATATGCCGGACGAGACAAAAAACTAAATGTGCGCAATTATTGGGATTTATAATAACCCGGAATCATCTACCCTTGCGTATATGGGTTTATATGCACAGCAACATCGTGGACAGGAAGGCGCAGGAATTGTTGCAGCTCACGAGGGAAAACTCAAAAGACATATGGGTGAGGGGTTGGTATCAGAAGTTTTTTCAGATAGTACAATATTTAAAAAGCTACCTGGCTATTCCTCAATCGGACATACCCGGTACTCTACGTCAGGAATATCTGATTTAAAAAATGTTGGACCGTTACTCTTCAATCTGAATGGTACCAGCGTATCAATCGCCCATAATGGCAATCTTGTGAATATCGATGAAACGCGGAGTTCACTCCAGGAATCTGGTGCCTTATTTCAAACCGAAACAGATACTGAGGTAGTCATTCATTTACTGGCTCGGGAAACAGGCCCTTCCATTCAACAGAGATTGGCTCAAGCGTTAAATAAAGTCACTGGCGCCTATTCCTTGCTGGTTGTCACACCTGATGAAATGATTGCTGCCCGTGATCCACGAGGGATACGACCGTTTTGTATTGGGAAATTAAACGACTCTACCATTTTCGCTTCCGAAACATGTGCTTTGGATTTGCTCGGGGCTACTTATCTACGCGAAGTGAATCCAGGTGAAATGATCGTTTTGAATAAAGACGGAATGAAATCATATCAGTTTACACCCGCCTTGGAGCCCAAACACTGTATTTTTGAGTTTATTTACTTTTCTCGACCGGATTCAAAAATATTTTCAGAAAACGTAGACAAGATTCGTCGAAAATTTGGAAAAAACCTGGCTGAGGAAAGTCCCGCTCCGACTGCTGATATTGTTCTGTCCGTACCCGATTCAAGCAATACATGTGCTCTCGGTTATGCAAGACGTTCGAATTTAAAATTTGAGTTTGGTCTCATCCGTAACCATTATGTGGGTAGAACGTTTATTTTCCCTGACCAAAGGTTGAGAGACCTATCCGTACGTTTGAAATTCAATACTGTAAACGGGATATTGGAAGGACGCGAAGTAGTTGTTGTGGATGATTCCATTGTGAGAGGTACAACATTGAGAAAACTGACAAAACTTCTCAAACATGCCGGAGTTAAGAAAATTCATGTCAGGATCAGCTCACCACCTGTGAAAAACCCGTGCTATTTTGGTATGGACTTCCCAACACATAATGAGTTGGTTGCACATAATAATTCAGTTGAGGAAATTCAATCAATTATCGGTGTGGACTCACTTAAATATTTAAGCATAGACACATTATTAGCATCTGTAGATCGGCCACCCAACCATTTCTGTTCAGCATGCTTTACAGGAAATTATCCAGTAGATATAAAAGAGGACAAGAATGATTAAAAAATTTATCAAGGACCATCCGTTACATAAAAAAATAGCACCGGTGTTTGATGCACTATTCTTACTCAGACCCACATTGTTTTTCCCGGTATGGATTATGATAACAGCCGGAATGACAGCGTCAAGAATGAATATCAGTAGATACCAGGTCTGGCTTCATGATTTTGATCTTAGTACCTTGTCTTTATTCATCGGAATTACCTTCATTTCGGGAGGTAGTTTTATCATCAATCAGATCATGGATGTGGATAGTGATGCATTGAACAAAAAATTGTTCCTTGTTGGGAAATACATCCCTGTCCCTGCTGCCCGTAAAATAATGTATCTAACGCTTATATCCGGTAGTATCTTTCTTCTGATCTCTGGCATATACAATTTCCTCACAGGAGCGTTGCTGTTTCTTTTTTGGGGATATTTTTATAATATCGAACCGTTTCATTGGAAACAAAAACCAATCCTTGGGATGATCGCGAATTCGGCGGCGGGATTTCTGTTATATGCATCGGGATGGCTTCATGTCGTCGCTTCTGAAGGATTTTCACTCAATGAGTTTGCTTTTGGTAAAATGCTTATCATTTCTATTCCATATCTCTTATGCTACACTGCTGTTTCACTGCTGACCACAATACCCGACATCAAAGGAGATGAACCTACCGGGTCTATTACTTTTCCTGTGAAATTTGGATCGTTCGCGACCATCTTCATTTCAATGATAATGGTACTTGCTGCATTTGTTTTGGGTTGGACATATGATGATCCCGTTAGCACTACGGCTGCCGCAATTTCACTTCCCTTTTATATCTTTACATTGATTCGACGTGAAAATAAGGATGTACTTCGAGCTATTCGATATTCTATTTTAATTTTAGCAGTCCTGCTTTTTACCGTTTATCCTCTTCTTTTTCCTGCAGTTTTAATTGTCTTTTATTTGAGTAAATATTACTATTGGCATCGATTCAACTTACACTATCCCACATTTCAGGTAGATGATAACATATCTACTTCGCCCGCTGAAAAGGCATAGGTTTGATAACTATAATACCTGATAAGTGTGATTTTTGTGGATCTTGTGTGGCGGTCTGTCCGGTTGATTGTATTGAATTAAAAGAAGCTTCTATAAACATTGACAATATTATCTGTATCGATTGCAATTTATGTGTCCAAATTTGTCCCATTGATGTGCTGGAGATGAACCATGCAGGATAGATATGATGTAATCGTGGTAGGAGGTGGTCCTGCTGGATCCATGGCAGCATTCAACGTTGCAGAAGGTGGTGCATCCGTATGTATCCTTGAAAAGGACAGAGATATTGGTTATCCGGTTAGATGTGGAGAAGCGGTTGGTGAATTAGGTCTCAAGCAGTTTGTTGATATTCAACCGCAATGGATTGCCGCTTCCATCACCGACTTCAGACTTGTTTCTCCAAATGGGACAAAGATCGATACTCGTTTTGCCGGACAAAAGGGATTTATCCTTCATCGTAGGATTTTTGATTATGACTTATGTCGTAAAGCCGCTTCTGCAGGCGCCCACGTGTTTACAAAAGCGTATGTAAACGGATTAATTTTTGAGAATAACACAGTTGCAGGAGTGAAATTAAACCATCTGGGTACCGAAAAAGAAATACGATCACATTTGGTAATTGCAGCGGATGGAGTGGAATCAAGAGTCGGACGCTGGGCAGGGTTACGTACAAATGTAAAGATGAAGGATATGGAATCCTGCATGCAGTATTCTGTAGCAAATATCGATATCGATCCCAATAGAATCGATTTCTACGTTGGCAGTGTTTATGCCCCTGGTGGTTATTTATGGGTATTCCCAAAAGGGGAGAAGACTGCAAATATTGGTATTGGCATTTGTGGAAATCAGACGGATATTTTTAATGCAAAAAAACTATTGGATGAGTTTTTGTCAAGAGAATATCCTAATGCAGCAATACTAACGTCAATGTGTGGTGGCGTCCCATGCGCGAGTCCATTAAAAAATGCGGTTAAAGACGGACTGATATTGGTGGGTGACGCAGCACATCAGGTAAATCCGATGACGGGTGGAGGAATCATTTCCGCAATGAAGGGTGGATCTATCGGTGGTCGTCTTGCAGCAGAATCAATCATATCACGTGACTATTCTTCATCATTTCTAAAAAAATACAATGACTTTATCAAAAAGGATTTTGGTGATACTCATCAACGATTCCATAAAATAAAAGAAGTGATCAGCTCGTTAACAGATATTGAATTGGATGGTATCGCAGAAAATGTACAGAAAATACCAGAAAGCAAACGAACTCTCACTCAGATATTCAAAGCATGCGTAATAAAAAAACCATCTCTTATGTTTGACGTGATTAAGGTGTTCGCTGGTGTTTAAAATGGACACTAAAGAACTTTTATCCTACCTGCATTTGGGTGAATTTGTTGTACTTGATCTTGAAACCACAGGACTTGACCCCTATAAAGACGGGATAACAGAAGTATCTGCCTATCGCTTTAAAGATGGTATACCTGAAGAAAATTACACGACATTGTTAAATCCGGGAATGTCAATTCCATTGCAGATATCCGAGCTTACAGGCATTACGAATGAAATGGTTAAAGATAAACCTGCAATTCACACCATTTTGTTGGAGCTGTTTGAATTCATTGGTGACCTCCCGATAGTCGGACATAGCGTCACCTTCGACCTGAATTTTATCAATCATCAATTCTCGCTTCTGAACTATCAGGAATTAGAGAATCGATCGTACGACACGGTAATTCTTGCACGAACATTTTTATATTTCCACCACGAATTTACATTGGGATCAATCAGTCAATATTTTGGTCAGGATACTGAAAATGCGCATCGTGCCAGCGCTGATACATTAAACACTGGAATGATCTTCGTCCATCTTGTACACGAAGCAGCATCCTATCCTTTGGCGATTATTCAACAACTTTACCACGCAATTCGTCATACGGATATTCATAATCTGATGTTATTCAGAAATCTGGTAACTATCGCCATTGAACTGAAAGAAGTAGGTGGTCTCACAAAATCGCTTATCAACAAGCCTGAAAAGGATTTTCAATTTAGACATAGCACGGGTATGGATAAAGACGTGACAGTCAATACTCCAGATGAATGGCTATCAGAGAACGGATTGATCGCCAAAAATATGGATGGATTTGAGTCTCGTTCCTCTCAAACCTCTCTTGCTTCTGATACTTATAAGGCATTTGAAGAACGCGGATTGCTATTGGCAGAGGCCGAGACAGGCCTCGGTAAATCGATGGCATATTTGTCAGCCGGCATTCTGTACCGAAAAAAAACCGACATACCTTTAGTAGTATCAACTTACACAAAAAACTTACAGGATCAGTTATTCTATAAGGACATCCCACAACTCGCGACCGCCTTGAACTTGAAAATATCTGCTGTACTGGTCAAGGGTAGGCACAACTATCTTTGCATGACGCGGTTGAATCACCTCCTGAATAATATTCACTCTCAGATAAGTAAAACCGAATGCGAAAATCTCCTTCCGATTTTGATCTGGAAAGAGTTCACAAAAACCGGTGATATTAGCGAATGCAACGGATTTAAAATGAGATCTGGAGCTAAATTGTGGAATCTTATCCGAAGTGAAAGAGGATATTGTACTACGTTTCGATGCACTCAAGATCATGGGTGTTTTCTAGGTAAAATCAGAGAATTCATCAAATCAGCTGATATCATCATAGTCAATCATTCCCTATTGGCTATTGATTTTCTACAGGATGTCCAGAATTTACCCGAAACATACAATTATGTGATAGACGAAGGACATAATCTGGAAGCCGCGGCTCAAGATCAACTTACCAACCGAATCAGTGATTATTCCTTCTATGATATTTTTAATATTTTTTTGAATAAATCATCCGGTTTATATAAAGATCTTGAGACAGCTTGCAGTCACGTTGATACTGCAGATAATCAACTTGAAGAGTTAATAGCTTTATCCCAAAAATTGAGCAAAGATGTCAACCAATTTTTTAAGACATACGGCCAATGCAAGGACGAGGACCTAGATCAGTATCCGCAATATGAGCTACGCGTAATTATTACAAATAGCGCAAATGAATTTTCAGAAGCTGATCCGAATCCCAATTATTTAATTCGACAATTGACAGATTTTAAAAAGAGCGTTGAAGAGTTAAACGAATTGTTGGCAAATTCGAAAACCTCCGAAGAAACTATCGTACAAGAGCTATCTCTTGTACTTAAAAAAATTGAAACGATAACCATTATTCTGAACCGGATTGTGGAGGTAGAACCTGATGATGTAATATGGTCCACTTTCATGAGACAGCGGGACTCAATACAGGCATATTTACACTGTGCACCCAGAAGTGTAAGTGAGCAGATCTCCGATGGAATTCTATCGCGTTCAGCAGGCGGATTGATTTGTTCCGGTACATTGACGGTTGAAGATAATTTTGAATATCTTAAAACGTGTCTTGGAATAGATAAAATTGCACATAAAAAAACGGTTATCGAGAATATATACCATTCACCATTTTCATATAGCGATCAGGTTCGATTGTTCATTGGCTCTGGGAATATCAGTGTTCAAAGCCCCGAGTATATTAAAGATGTAGCAGCGCAGATTGACAAAATCACTCAGGGGATTCAGGGTCGGATGCTTGTGTTATGCACGTCTTATGCCCAGACTCGAGGGTTATATGAACATCTAATTACTCCTATGAGAAAAGATAGACAGCGCAAATTATTTGTTCAAAATATGGGAATGGGGAGGCAAGCGCTTATTCAAGGATACTTATCGCATCCACGAAGTATTCTCATAGGGACATCCAGTTTTTGGGAAGGTGTTGATTTTCCAGGGAATAAGCTGGAAATGCTATTTATTATTAAACTTCCATTTGCAAATCCGGGCGATCCACTGGTGAGAGCAAAGATTGAGAATTTTACGCAGAAAGGACTGAACGCCTTCATGGATTACCAGGTTCCCGATGCCACCGTAAAATTAAAACAAGGCTTCGGAAGATTAATAAGAACTCTGGAAGATGTGGGAATCTGTATCATCTCTGATCCAAGGTTACTCCGTAGCAGGTACGGTAAGGTGATATTGGATTCACTCCCTATCGAAGGGCAATCCTATGTGATGATAGACTCGGTTATTCGTTCATCACGACAATTTTTTGGGAGCAATCACAAAGTCGATTAAAATCATATTGATTTTAGAGAAGTGGTGCTCACATTCATACCCAATCACATATTAAACGGAGACATTGATCATGTCAATTATCCTTGATGGAAACAGCTTAACCGTTGAAACACTGGTGAAAATTGCGCGCGGCTGTGAAAAAGTTGAAATTCATCCAGATTCCCTAAAAAAAATGATTAAATGCCGTGCAATGTTAGAGAGAAAAATCGCAGCCGGTGAAATCATGTACGGTGTCAATACCGGAATTGGAGAATTCTCCGAAGTCATTCTTCCAGATGATCAGATAGAAAATTTTCAAAAATACCTTATTTACAATCATGCTGCAGGTATTGGTGATCCGGCTCCTGTTGAATATGTGAGAGGTGCAATAGCTTCCAGAATAAACGTTCACGCGCATGGCATGTCTGGAGTTCGACCGATCATTACAGAAACATTGGTCCGCATGTTAAACACTGGTGTCACTCCTTTTGTGTGTCAGAAAGGTAGTGTTGGTGCAAGCGGAGACCTAGCGCCAATGTCTCAGATTGCATTGCTGATGTTAGGTGAAGGAGAAGCATATTATAAGGGAGAACTTCTTAGCGGCCGCGAAGCGATGGAAGCTGCGGATATACCTATCCCTGGATTAAAAGCCAGAGATGGTTTGGCGTTGATAAATGGTTCGAATCTATTGACAGCTATGAGCGGGATATTTTTATACGATGCAAACCGGTGGTTAAAACAGGCGGAAATCGCGGCAGCAATGTCATTAGAAGCACTTAAAGCAAACATGAAACCATATACTCCTAAACTTCACCAGGCTCGAGGTTTTCCAGGTGCTATTCGTTCAGCCAAAAGCATTCTAACATTAGTTGCGGGTGGTGATCTTGCTGAGCAGAAAGTACAATGTAAAATTCAGGATGCTTATTCTATGAGATCAACGCCTCAAGTGGTTGGTGCTGCACATGATGCATTGGCATATGCAAAAATCCAAGTAGAGATTGAACTTAACGGAGTGGGGGATAATCCGATATTTTTCCCAGACGAAAATCTGCAATTGTCCGGAGCGAATTTCCAGGGCACTCCGGTATCTTTACCTATGGATATGATGAGTGCAGCTATCACAATGGTCAGTGTCATGTCCGAAAGAAGAATGAATAGATTAAACAATCCGGCATTAAGTGTAGGGTTACCTGCATTTCTTACCAAAGGAGCTGGAATGTTCTCAGGATTAATGCTAAGTCAGTACACGGCAGATATGCAGATCGTCGAGCAAAGAATGCTTTCAATGCCGGCATCGGTTCAATCTATCCCGGCTGCGGCAGATCAGGAGGATTTTGTTTCCATGGGCATGAATACTGCTATAAAAAATTTCCAAATATTGCATAACGCAAACGGAATATTAGGCATTGAGTTTATGGCAGCGGCACAGGCACTGGATTTCAGAGATTACTCATTTGGCACCGGAGTAAACAAGGCACGTGAAGTTATACGGAAATATGTGGATCATTTGGAAGAAGACCGGCCGTTGTATCCTGATCATACTCGAATGCAGGAATTGGTTAAAAGTGGTGAAATATTGGATAAAGTAGAGAAAATTGTGGGTGATTTGGGGTAATAGCATTCTATTTTTTATTAGCTAATCAAAGTAGTGTAAATTGTAAATCATAAATTTATGAGGATATTATGACTGAAAAACAACACATCCATCAAGAGCATGACCATTGTCATCATGAGCCCTCAAAAAATTGGACTGGTATTTTATTCATTTTTCTTGGCGCTTTTTTACTACTGCAAACCACTAATGTTATTGATGAAATTGATAATTGGTGGGCTCTATTCGTCATATCCCCCGGGGTAGCAACTTATCTGAGCGCTTTTCAACAATACCGTTCAACGCGTAAGGTAACTATCCGGTTGATAGATAGAATTACCAGCGGGACCTTCATTACATTTGTGGGATTCATCCTTCTGCTTGATTGGCAATGGAGTAAAATCTGGCCGGTATTTCTCATCATCATCGGTTTGGAATACCTGCTTAAAAATTATATTAGAAATGGTCGGCACAATCAAAATAATGAATAATTGAAGAATTCAGACAAAGGTAAATTTATGAATAATCCCACCACAACCATGAAATTAGGATTAACATTCGATGATGTGCTTCTAGTCCCAGCCTATTCGCAGGTACTCCCTTCACAGGTGGATATCAAGACTAGATTGACTCGCCAACTATCACTCAATATCCCGATTGTCAGTGCGGCGATGGATACGGTAACTGAAAATCGAATGGCTATTGCTATGGCGCGTGAAGGTGGGATTGGAATCATACATAAAAATATGAGCATAGACCACCAGGCAGCCGAAGTGGATAAAGTCAAACGATCAGAAAGCGGTATGATCCTGGACCCGATTACAATGCAATCTACAAAAACGATTCGGGATGCTTTAGAAGTGATGAGATCGTTTCACATATCAGGTGTACCTGTTGTTGACGGAGGTAAGCTTGTTGGGATATTGACGAATAGAGATATTCGTTTTGAGACAAATCTTGATCTAAATATCGCCGACAGGATGACCCATCAAAATTTAATCACGGTTAAAAAGGGAACAACGTTAGATGAAGCAAAACGTGTACTCCAGGAAAATCGTATTGAAAAATTGCTGGTAGTTAACGATAATGGCGAGTTGTGCGGTTTAATCACCGTAAAGGATATTCTTAAAAAAGTGGATCATCCGAATGCTGCTGTCGACGAACATGGTCGTCTTTTGGTTGGCGCTGCTGTAGGTACAGGTAAAGATACTTTAGAAAGAGCGGCTGCATTAGTTAGATGCAAAGTAGATGTTTTAGTCGTGGATACTGCACATGGTCACTCTGAGGGAGTTCTAAAAACCGTCGGTTATATAAAGTCAAAATATCCTCACGTACAGCTCATTGCCGGAAACGTAGCAACAGCAGAAGGAACACTTGCGCTTATTGATGCAGGTGTAGATGCAATTAAAGTTGGTATGGGTGCTGGATCTATTTGTACCACCAGGATCATAGCCGGTGTAGGTGTACCTCAACTATCGGCAGTTAAAGATGCTTATGAGATTGCGTCAAATTATGATATTCCTGTCATTTCTGATGGAGGTATGAGATATTCTGGCGACATGGCCAAATCTATCGCAGCTGGTGCAAGTTCAGTTATGCTGGGTAGTTTATTTGCCGGTACCGATGAAAGCCCTGGAGAAAAAATATTATATGATGGGCGAAGTTTTAAAGCGTACCGGGGTATGGGATCGCTGGGAGCTATGAAACTGGGAAGTAAAGATCGATATTTTCAATCCGATACCGAAACTCAAAAATTAGTACCTGAAGGGATTGAAGGAATGGTGCCTTATAAAGGTTCGTTGAGTGACTCAGTTCTGCAGCTTTTGGGAGGGATTCGAGCTTCAATGGGTTATTGTGGCGTGACGAGTGTATCTGAATTTCATGAAAAAGCAAATTTCATTCAGGTCACATCTGCAGGAGTTAAAGAGAGCCATCCTCATGATGTGAACATCACAAACGAAGCGCCAAATTATCAAAAACCTCAATAAGAATCTAGATCAAAATAAAAAAGGGCTGATGGAAAACCAACAGCCCTTTTTTAATAGACAAAAATATTAAAGACTGTTTAGGTATTTCATGATCCGGGATTTTTGATTACCGGCATTATTCTTATGGATAACACCTTTCCCAGCGATTTTATCAATTGTAGATATGGCAGTCTTTACCAAAGGTGTCGCTTCATCTGTAGATGTTGCACCCATCACTTTTTTAATGACAGTCCGCATCAGGGATTTATAATGCTTGTTGTATAAATTTGCTTTATTTGAAGTTCTAATTCGTTTCTGTACTGATTTATTTGAGCTCATAAAATTTAATTTTTTCCTTAAAAATATTCATTTGTTGTCATAATAAGCCCCAAAATTTAAGGAATAACCCTATTTTTATCCAACAACTCCATTAAAATAATTCATCTATTTTACTTCTTGTTTTGGATTTAGAAAATTTTAGAACGATTTATGTAATTACAATCTTACTAATAATCCAAATTTAAATGATGAATACCTAAGTATGCACCTGATTGTGTAGATTTATAAAGTTAATTTTTACTTAATTAAAAAGGAAATCCAATGGATCTTAAAGATAAACTGAACTTACTCTGGAAGTTCTTGTTTCTGGCCCTAATTGCATACGGTGTGTTTTCTATCACATGCGGTATAAAGGACTGTAAAAGTAGCTGTGATAAATCCAGTTACTCTGTAAGTTGCGACAAAGATGGTCATTCCGGGAGACCGGGATGTGACAAACCTTGCCCAAAAGCAAATAACGATGCTGATAAAAAAGCATGTCCTCCAGATTGTGACAAACCTTGTTGCGCACATAAGTAAAAATCTGAGTCATCAACTAAATGACAATAGAAAACCCCGGAGATAACACCCGGGGTTTTTTATTTCCCTCATTTCCCTAAATCTGATATTATTTCAGCAAATATTCTTTCCCAAGTATTGCTCCAGATAAAACTAGTATGCTAAAATTAAAGAAAATAATTACCGGAAGTCAAACAGGCGTAGATCAACTTGCATTGGAATTTACGAAGGATCAAAAAATACAAATGGGCGGATTTTGCCCAAAAGGAAGGCGTTGTGAATCCGGGTTGATTCCAATACAATATGAATTGGTCGAAACTAAAAATGAAGATTATCGGAAAAAAACCGACTCAATATCAGACATTCTGATGGGACATTGATTCTCTTTGAAGGGATAATTTCTGGAGGTACAAAGTATACGTTTGAATATTGTAATCAGATACAAAAACCTATTTTCAGCAATGACCTGTTGAAACCAGTAAATGAATTATTACCTTCATTTTCTAAATGGCTAGCCGATCACAACATTAATACACTTAATATCGCCGGACCAAGGACAAGTGAAGGTTTGAGTAAAATATTGCCTTCATTATCTGCTGGAAAATAAAGAAATCCTTTAAATTACTCCTTATAATACTTGAGGAATTTAGATGACTAACGCGATTTTAGACGTTTTCAAATTGAGTATAAATGATGAATATAATTCAGGATTTTTAAAATCCAGGAAGTCTAATTTTATTTCTAATTATTTGACAATTTTTTTTATCTTTTCTTCTATACTTTTATCCGCCGAGACAGATAACTATTACTGTATGGATCAGATTATTCCAGACGCATCATCTCTTGTAAATGAAGAATTCAATATCAGAGTTCAAAATACAATAGAGAGCATAAACGCAAAAAATGGATCAGAACAAATGGTTTGCGCAGAAGTGGCTGGTGAAATCCTCAAATCATTTGGAGTGTCTTTGGCTACGGATTTTGAAGTTTGGATTCATAAAAATGAAAACATTGAAAAAAATCCTCCTACACCATTATCTCGTCATAAGTATTTCAAAAAAACCATCTATTACAAAAAAACACTGAACCCACTACATCGTTTTTGGGATTTTATGTTATGGACTCAAATCGATCCGGTTATCAATATAGGTGGTGTATACCTTGGGACAGACAAAATCACTCATTTTACGGCATCGGGTTACCTGTATTACAAAACTTATCAAAAAAGTCTAAAAGGGGGGATGTCAGAAGAAGAATCAGTCAGAACTGCGATCCAAAGAGGGATAAAAAGCGAAAAGAGGATTTTAGGTGTCAAATCAAACGGAATATTTTCATATGCTGATCTTGAGGCCAATTACCAAGGAATGAAATTAGGTTTGGATTTGTGCAGAGGAGAGAATCCCCAATTAGAATTAATAGATGGGACTTGGAATCTTGAAGAGAAAATTGATCTGACTAACTACATCAATCCATACTTGGATGAATCATTTAATTCCTGTGCGGGGAAACATTATAAAATAAAGAAGGTTATCCAGAATATAACTGATTATTGTCCGAATTATATGTCGGAAACTGTCCAAAATCGTTTTGAATTTTATTCAACACAATTTGAGTTAAGTGAGAATATGAAATACCTCTTCGAATTGCAGAGTGATAATAAAATCCCAGATAACAGAAAAACCATGTTACAAAACATATGCACGGATTCTCTGAAAACACCCTGAAAGAATATAAAAACATCGTTTTTTTCACAGGCGCAGGTATGTCTGCAGAATCCGGCGTTCCTACATATCGGGGAATGGGAGGAATCTGGCATCAGTATAATTGGGAAGAATACGCTTGTCAGCAAGCCTTTGACAGTACTCCTGAAAAAGTATTGGAATTTCACGATCTCCGAAGACAAAAAATATTCGGATGCAAACCACATGCAGGGCATTACACATTAGTTGAAATCGAAAAACAACACTCATCAGTTTCAATAATTACCCAAAATATTGACGGGTTGCACCAATTATCAGGATCAAGTAATGTCACCGAATTGCATGGAAGCATATGGAGAGTTTGCTGTGATTTTTGTCAAGACATAAGTTTAGACTATGGAGCCATCTATGCATCAAAAGTGTGTTATAAATGCAATAGATGGGTTAGACCAGATATCGTCTGGTTTGGAGACCGATTGAGTACTGAAGTTTTAAGAAAGGTAGATAACATTGTTAAAAAATGCGATCTATTTTTCAGTATCGGAACTTCAGGAGTTGTGTACCCTGCAGCTGGATATCTCTATCTGGCAAGATCGAATGGTGCAAAATGTATCGAGATAAATCCAGAACCGACTGACTCTTCTCCCTTATTTCATCATTGTATCCGTGGAGATGCCAGTGTAATTTTACCCGGACTTTTTCAATCAGTAGATTAACAAGTTAACTCGAAGGTATAGATTAAATAAACGATTATTATTTGTAAACATGATTGTCTTGGCGAGAGTTAAAGTAAAAATAGAGACGCCATCTCGCTGAACTGACTATCCTTAAAATAAGAAAAATTAAAATAAATTGAAATTACGTCAAATACCAAATTTTGCAACCATCTTCCATGCGACCGGACTAACAATCCTCCTTTTGATTATAGCAACAATTGGCGGAGTTATTCTTTTGTTGTTGGACATTGACCCGATTGAAAATCCTGCCGTTCTGTTTCTGAATATCCCTATTTTCGCCATAACGATATTTATTGGTGTAAAATTATTCGGCGTGAAATTTAAGATGATTGCACCTACTATGAGTGTATCCCCTTTGCTACTCTTTTGGATTTGTATCATGGCTCTGGGGACGATTATCCTTATTAGTGATATTGCCAATCTCGTTTACTATTTTTTCCCTCCTGATCCAGAGATTCTTGAAATTTTTGAAATGATTGGTACGACGAGTTACGGCTTAATCGCTGCGGGTTTAATTGCACCCATTACAGAAGAATTATTTTTTCGTGGATTTTTAATTTCAGGGCTGTTGAAAAATTATTCAGGATTGCTGGCGATTCTGATTTCAAGCATCCTATTTGGTATGATTCATGAAAATGTTTGGCAAACGATCCCAGCAATATTCATGGGATTATTTCTGGGTTGGATTTTTGTGGTTACTCGTAACATTTGGGTATGTGTTGGAATACACTCGGTACAAAATCTACTTTTTTCAACATTAGATGCTGCACAAATTCAGATAACAGGATTAATCTATCCCATCGATCAGGGTGTACAATTTCAACCTTTGTGGTTGGACTTAACTGGAGCATTATTGTTTCTTATAGGGCTTCACTTCATAAGAATTATAGAGAAAACATCAGATGGCAAGACGTAGGCAATGAATTGAATCTATCGAGATTTAGACAATAAAAAAATAACAGGTGTATGTGCAGAATTGGCAAATTATTTTGATATCGACCCGATGTTGATTCGTATTCTATTTCCGTCCTCAATTTGTGCCGGAGGTGCGGGTTTAGTTTTGTATCTGCTGAGCTGGTGGTATCTTATTCCAATAGAAATGGAGAAGTAATGATTGAACTCAAGAACGTTACCAAATACTATAAAACTACAAAACAGCATAAAAAAGAAAAAAACGATCGGATATCAGGGAAATATTTTAAAGGTGTAGATGATATTTCATTTACGTGCCAACCGGGTAGGGTATTTGGACTCTTAGGACCGAATGGCGCAGGGAAAACCACAACATTAAGAATGATATCTACGATTTTGAAACCTACATCAGGAACAATAAGCGTACTTGGATTTGATACTACTAGGCAAGCTAGCGAAGTCAGAAACCATTTGGGATTTTTAACAGGGAATACTGGGTTGTATGACCGGTTGACTGCAGAAGAGATGGTTAAATACTATGCTGACCTGTACGGGATGGATAAAGCAACGTATCGTCAACGCCGGGATAAACTGTTCCACCTTCTGGGTATGGAAGAATTTGCTAACCGCAGAAATGGAAAACTCAGTGATGGAATGAAGCAAAAAGTATCTATCGCCCGGACCATGATCCACGATCCGCAGGTCATCGTATTCGATGAACCGACAGAAGGGCTGGATGTCATGACATCCCGGTCCATCATCAATCTGATCAGATTGTGCCGCGATGAAGGAAAAACAGTTATTTTCTCCACACACAGGATGGGTGAAGTAGGTCAACTATGCGATGACCTTGCAATAATTCATAATGGTCGCTTATTTTATAATGGAACCTATAAGGATTTTCTTAGTGGAATGAAAACTGAAACATTAGAAGATGAATTCATTCGACTGACGGGAGAAGAAGCATGAAAAACATAAAAGTAATATTTAAAAAAGAATTGAAAGATATGTTGCGGGATCGTCGAACACTGATATTTATGATCCTTTTCCCACTTCTGTTTGTTCCACTAATCGTTGCAGGGTTGCCAAAACTGATCAGCAGCATATCAGAAAAAAATTTTAACGAAACCCTAACACTAGCAGTTGTCGGCGAAAGTTATGCACCTGAATTGATAAATCAGTATCGGGAAACAGAGAATTTGATTGTTGTCACAAATGTTCCTGTGGACAGTATAAATCAAAGAATATCTGATGAAACGATCGATGGAGCAATTGTCATTTACGAGGAATTCAAAAATAATTTACAAAATATGATTCCGGTTCAAGTGGATTTATACTTTCGTTCTTCCGACGATCTGGATGCAAAAAAGCGACGATTTGAAAAAGTGCTTTTGGATTTTTCAGACACCATTAAAACAAACCGGTATGAAGTGTTGAATTTGGATCAACAAATATTCACCCCCATTGAAATACGATATAACAATATTGCTTCCCAAAAAGAAAGGATTGGAAAATCAGCAGGAGGTTGGCTGCCTTACCTGTTTATCCTGTATTGCTTTATGGGAGCGATGTACCCTGCATTGGACTTGGGTGCAGGAGAAAAAGAACGGAAAACTCTTGAAACCATACTGGTATCCCCGGCATCCAGACTTGAAATATTATTAGGTAAATTTGGTGTCATCACTACATTTGGATTGCTATCCGCCATAATGGGATTGATTGGTCTGTCTATTGGCATCAATTTCATGGATGTTTTACCCGAAGAAATCCATACTGTCCTCAAAGATATGCTTGACTTTAAAACCATTGGCATCATTCTGACTTTGGTCGTTCCGGTAGCAATATTTTTCGCAGCCATTCTGTTGTCCATTTCATTATACGGACGCACCTATAAGGAAGCTCAAAGTCTCATCGCTCCCCTGAACATTGTTGTCATTTTTCCAGCTGTTATTGGAACCATACCCGGCATCAAGTTCAACGCAATGACAGCAGCCATCCCGATCGTGAATATATCATTGGCAACAAAGGAAGTCATAGCTGGGACAATTGAAATTCCTCTATTATTTGAAGTATATTTGTCTTTGTTAATTCTTGCAGGTCTTGCCATTTTTCTTGCAGTTAAAATGTTCAACAATGAAAATGTCATCTTTAGAGGATAATTTAATGTTTTCTGTCAACAAATAATAAATTGAGTAGAGTATGTTAGCTTCAGTATTAAAGTGGGCTTTTATAAAATATAACCGAAAAGCGCTTAATTCCCATTTTTACAACGGGGATGAAAAGTTAACAGGGATTCAAAACCCAGCTAGTGTGTTTTCGGATAATTGGATGATCCCACATATTTATGCAAAAAATAAAGAAGATCTGTTTTTTTCACAGGGGTTTGTTCATGCACGAGACCGAATGTGGCAAATGGAGATGAATCGTCGAATCGGAATGGGGGAACTAGCTGAAGCGTTTGGCGAGGACGCACTTCCCACTGACAAACTTACTCGGACTCTTGGTTTTGCGCGACTTGCAAAAAAAGATTTTAAATTAATGGATGATACCTATAAACGCTATCTTGAATGTTACTCAAATGGTGTAAATGCGTTCCTCCAACAGAAAAAATTACCGATAGAATTTTTACTTTCAGGGATCAAACCCAAACCCTGGGAACCGATTCACTCACTGAGTTGGGGCAGAGTCATGGCATGGACATTATCCCACGGATGGGCTGGAGCCATTGTCAGAGGAGAGATTGTGCAAAAGGTGGGCGAAGAAATGGCCACCGAGTTAGGGATTCTATATCCAGATGATAATCCAGTTCAATTACCAGATGGTATCGAATTTCATCTTCTTGATGAAGATGAATTGTACAAAGCAGCTGCAGGACCATTTCTATCGAAAGATATGGAAGGAGGAGGTCGCGGATCTAATGCCTGGGCGATCACCGGTAGTAGAACACAATCCGGATTACCTTTGCTATGCAACGACACCCATTTAATTTTGACAAAACCGGGAATCTGGTATCTGAATCACCTCTTTTCTGAAGATCAATTTCATGTATCTGGAGCGTCACTGGCAGGCATTCCTGGGTGCATGATCGGCCACAATGATCATATCGCTTGGGGAATCACTTTAGCCTTTACCGATTGCGAAGATATTTTTATCGAACGCGTGGATCCAGCAGATTCAACGCAGTATCAACATAAAGATGGATTTTCAAAATTTAAAATCTTCAAAGAGCAGATCTACGTAAAAAAATCCGACCCGATCACTATAACGGTCAAATATGCGCAGCATGGTCCGGTTATTGGAGAAGCGATTGGACATCAGAATCATTTGATCAGTCTATGTTCAATGTCATTATTGCCAAATCGTTTGGTTGAAGGATTTCTTTCAATTTGCACTTCAGAAAATTGGGATGATTTTTCAAAAGCTATCCATTTGATCGAAGCGCCTCAATTAAATGTTATCTACGCGGATATAAAAGGCAACATCGGACATCGAATTACCGGACTAGTACCCATCCGTAATCAGGGCACAGGGGAAATACCATGTAATGGTTGGAGTGGCGAATTTGACTGGATCAGCGCTATTCCGTCAGAAAAAATGCCTTTCACTTTTAATCCCATTAGCGGATTGGCCATTTCCACCAACAATAAACCGATTGGAGATGATTATCCCTATTATTTGGGAAATTCATTTATGAATGGGTATCGTGCGAAACGGATAACCGAATTATTGAATCGGGTGGGAAAGATTGACGGAGATTACTGCGAATCGATAATGTCAGATGTGGAATCAATCCCTGGGAGAATATTGGTTGAAGGATTGATACGGCAATTCAAATCATCTCGTCCCAAATCACAAAAGTTAATCGAAGTATTATTATCGTGGGATTTTCAACTAACTACAGATTCCATCGGTGGTACTGCATATGAGGTATTTCTTTATCATTGTCTGAAAAATCTCCTGGAACCCAAATTAGGAACGGATCTGACACATCGTTATCTGGGGAAAGGTGAGGTACCTTTACTGCTACCCGTAAATGAACTTCTTGGTCACAGCTCAACTGCTTTATTTACTATGCTTCAGAATGGAAATTCAAAATGGTTAAATGATACAAAAGAGGTTATAGAACTCATTGATAAATCCCTGGAATCCGCCTGTAATTGGTTAGAAACCAATGTAGGATTTGAGCAAGAGACCTGGCAATGGGGTGACATTCACAAGGTAGTATTCAGGCATAGTATGTCGATTAAAAAACCACTGGACAAAGTGTTTGACTCTGCTGAATATTCGATGAAAGGGGATACGGATACGGTTTGTCAGTCCGCATTCAATCCAGCGACACCATTCCATGCTACAGAGTGGTGCCCTTCATTTCGGATGGTGGTGGATTTGTCAGACTTCAGAAAGACGAAGATGCTTGCACCGCCAGGGCAGAGTGGGATACTTGGTAGTAAACATTATGGTGATCAAGAAGAAAGTTGGTTTAACCACAAATTTATAACAATGCTGTGGGATAAGAAAGATGTGGTTGCGAGTTGCAAGGACCGATTGGATATATCTCCCAAATAGCATTCATTATTTGACATGGATAAATTTAATTAACAATAAATGGCAGCAATTAGATATGGAAAACAAAGAGACACCACCTCGAATTACCATCAATAAAGTTTATACTCGAACAGGGGATAAAGGAACTACTCGATTAGTTGGAGGACAGTTAAGGGAAAAATCGGATATCCGATTGAAATGCTATGGGGAAGTGGATGAACTAAACAGTGTCATTGGTGGGTGCATCGAGATGCTGAAAAAAGATCAGTTCACGGATCCCCGCTGGAAAGATCTGTCCACCATATTAATCAGAATCCAACATGAATTATTTAATTTGGGGACAACGATTGCAACATTGCCAGAGGATATTGTCCCGAAAATGCCACAAGTCAGGGTAGAGGATATCACAAAATTGGAAAAAGAGATAGACGATTTCAATCATGATCTCCCAACATTACATTCATTTGTACTACCGGGAGGTTCAGAGGTTAATGTTTGGTTTCATCTTGCCAGAACCGTTTGCAGACGGGTAGAGCGAACCTGTGTTGAACTTATGCAAACGGAGCAGCTTGATATGATTGTTATCCAATATTTAAATCGGCTGTCTGATGCATTATTCGTCTGGAGTCGGTGGGTGAATAAAGCACAAAATTGTAAAGAGCAGTTGTGGGAACCCTTTGATAAATCGGTGGACTAAATTCCTCCATAAAACAAAAAAGGAGTTGATATTCACTCACTATTTGGTGGTTATATCCACCAACCATTTAACAATCCCTGATTGACAATTTCATTTATCTAAATCCAACATCGCTTTCTAACGAAAAAATCACGGGCGTAAACATCCTTTGTCAACAATGGTTTATTATGACAATTCAATTTTATTTGTGCACAAATCTGTTGTGATGCTGCCTAGCGTTCACGTTCGGTGGATTGGAAAGTTATGCAAATGCGAGGATATAACATTAATATTACTGCTATAATCAACCAGCTATCCGAAAAGCCCAAAGGGAAATATTTATGATTGTGAAAGAAACATCTACCAATGATTATTTCCACAATTTTTTCATTTGCTCAAATGCTATGCCATTTGCTAATTCGTTACACGCAATTGACCATCTCTAGTAACTTCGGCCCAACTACCATTAGAACCAACTATTACTACTTCTGATGGATTGGTTAGACAAATACAACAATATTTACCACCATCTTTTTGTACGGTTGATGATAGAAACCGTTTATTACTATCTTTTTGCCATTTATCCATATCTTGGTATAAACCATACATTGTTGAATTTTCAAAATATTTAACATTGTGGCTATTATTTTCTTTCATAATTACTCCTATTTAATTAATCTTTTAGTGTAATGAACAGGCGTATAATATGTTACCATAACATAACTAAACCCTATTCAGATTTGGTTTTCCCCAAAATGAATTTTTGTAATCTATTTCTTTTACCCGTTTTGCAATTAAAGGTAGCTCTCCGGCGTGAATATTATCGGTACTTTTCATAATGGCTAAATCTAACATGTTTAATTCAAACAAACCCCAATTTCGTGCTACCTGCTTTTCACATCAGAAGCAGCGTGTGTTGGCTGTTGAATTGCCAACAAGCTTTGAACATTCTTCATATTAGTACTTTTTTCATGTAATACATTGTGTGACCTTTAGGGAAGTCATCAAGTTCACCGAATACAACATATCCTAGTTTCTTGTAAAATTCTAGTGCTTGGAAACTGGTTGTTTCAAGGCATACAGAGTGAAGCTTATTTCTTTTTGAATATTCTTCAGCTTTCTTTAGTAGTTGCTTTCCAATACCAGTTAATCTGAATGAATCTTTAACCCAAATAACCTCAATGTTCACCCAATCCCAAAAGGTAACAGCTCTAATACCCCCAATAATATTTCCTACATCATCCCTAGCGAATACTGCAAACTTCAATTCTTCTTCAATGGCTATTCCACCGACATATTTTGTGTTGTGCGATTGAAGGCCTTCACTGACAATCTGCAAATCTTCGGGCTTTGGGTTTTGACTAACTTCGATTTTCATTCAAAAACTACCTTTTTGACAGCTAACGAGATTGCTCTGCGGTGTGAAAGTTATTGGTACATTTCATATTAACTATATCTAACATATTTTTTACCTAAAAACCTCATTCCCACGTTACCAGCATTTCATGCCTGCCCGTCGTTAGAGGGTCCGTAGCAGCGTGTGTTGGGCAGCTAATTGTCATTTACGCTTACCTTGAATTATTATTACTCCAAGATATATTTCAACAATGCCTAGTGCAAAATATAAACCGTGTAACCAATGAAAACCTCCCAGCCAATAAACTTGCAGAATAATCCATAATAACAGAAAAATACCTAAACAAATTGCCATTATTCCAGAGTAGCTATTTTTCTTAAAACTTGCTAATGCTCCAAAAACACTTCCTAGTCCATTTATAAGAAACAAAACGATACCTGGAATTAAATATGACGTAAAAGGTGAATTAGCAAGCAATTCAATTGGAATTTGAAGAAATGAACCATCAGGATGAATAAGTAATCCTATTCCCCCAAATATTGCTCCTACACCGATAAATAATTGGAGTAACCAAAGCAATTTATTAGCAAGTTTATCATTTAATAGTTTGAACATATGTTTTGATCTACTTAAATATTTCTAACTTTTACTCAGTGTACATAAGACTGCCCAACGCTTGGTTGGGTCTCTTCTGTCCTGTCTACTGGGGTATCTCCGTTATTCGCAGTAGAGTTTCTGTAAGTTGCACCTTCCGTTGTCTGGAGGATCCAGACGTTTGCCAAATATAGTTGCCAGTGATGACTCTTCCCGAGTCGTGAATCCAAATGAGGTCGGGCGCTTGTCCTTCCCGGAACAGATTTGTCATGTAGCGTTCGCCGTTGGATGTCAAGAGAACCGCACGCTGCCACGTCTTCCGCTCCATACTCTTTCCCCGGACCGGGAAGGCGATTGCTCGCATGTCTCCGCGGACGTGCTGGAACAGACAGAGAACGATCGAAGTCTGACTGCCAAAGCTGTCAATCAAACGAACGTTCATTTTGTCCTCGATATAGTCCTTGTCCGCGAACTGCGCCTCCAATTCAGGCAACCGCTGCACACCATCGAGGACGTTCCACGTGGACTTGTTGCTATAAACACTGAAGAATGCCTCTGATGATGCGCCCTTTGGCCCATGCCCGGTTGTTACGTAGACACAGTTTCCCCTCTTGAGCAGAGCAAAGCCTGTGGTTGCGGGCGCTATATACTCGGGGTTAGGGGGTTGATTTGAGCTGACAATCCATAACGGGCTTGCTTCTAGATCGGCGGCACCCTCGCGCCGCAGGCGGAAGCCGGTGAAGTCATCTTCTGCCTTTGCTGTGGAGAGATACGATGTCTCTTTCAAATGGAGGTCGAATGGCAGTACTGTTCCCCTCATGGAAATCCCTCCAAAGTGGTCCCGATCCCCCGTCTCTGTACGTCGTACATAGAGCGGTTTGACCATTCGAGTCTCTGCCCAGTTGAACGACACAAAGTGTTCATTCCTTCGATCAGGCGGATTCGCCAAATAGTCACCTGTTTCCATATCAACCGCCTGCAAAGGACGTCTCTGGAAACGTGTCTCTTGGGGCTTCTCGAATACGGCAACTCTTTGATTGGCAGAGAAGTATTCAAGATCCCACCCGATCGGGAAACGAACAACCTTCCCGGATTTCAGACTCATCCAGAAATAGATGGGGCGATTTCCATCCCTAGGCCATGTGTCGCGGTCACCTCCTGCTATCATTAAAAGTACCGAGCCAGTATGGGGAACGATCACATGCGATTGAATGCCAGGGGTATGGTTTCCCGGAACCCTCAGTTTTTGAATCTCGAACTCGGATACTTCGCCACTCTGTGCATCAATGGCGAAGGGACTTGTTTGGGTTGACTCCATGAACAGCCATAGTCTTTCGCCCGTGGTTGCGCAGGAGATGATCCGAGCATTTGTTAGGACCGGTGCCGTAGCCAATTCCTTTGGATTGTCAGATCCTTTCGTGGAAAGAGAGAAGAGACCCACTCCACGCCGGAGGATAATCATGTCCTGATCGTCGCAGACGAAGACATCATCCCACACACCGAGATCCCGCTGATCAGTCAATTCGCAATCATGCAAAGGTGGTGCCGTTGTGGTCCCTGATCGTGACGTGACAGCCTGGAGCGGCGCAGACAGCGTCGATAACAGCAGAAGTAGCACTACGAGGTCTGTCTTCATATTTTGGTCCAAAGAGGTAGCTCTGCGGCGAGAAAGTTATTTATAAAAATCATTGTGTGTGAAATTAACATATACACTTCAATATTCCTCATTTCCACGCTACCTGCGTTTCACGCCAGCCCGTCGCTAGAGGGTCCGGTGCAGTGATTGTTATGTAACAGATTACTACTCAATTCTTCCAAATATACCACCCGTTTTTAGCCAAGCATTACCCCAGACAATTGAATTCACCGCTAAAGGGGCAAGATAGGAAGTATCACCATCGAAAACTATTAAATTGAATTCAGCTATCGCAGAAAGATGAAGACTATCATTTTCGAACCAATATTCCACATTTGTTGGATCAAAAGAATCGTCTCTGGAGAAAATTATCGTATCATTTGAAATTTCATAAGAACCAGTAAAAAGTGTATCACTTGCCAATCCAATGTAAATTGTATCATTCTCTACGACATATGTCCAACTCGGTGGAAGAATTGTTACTTCAAAGGTATTTTCAGTAAACTCAATGGTTGAGGTCTCTGAAACTTCTGGACATTCTGAATCCCATACAAATGACCCACAATCAAATATATTTGTCCAACTAAATGTTTCTGTCCATTTCCCCAATAATGGATTTTCTTCTGATGTTTGGGTTATATCATTATTACAACTTAAGAAGAAAATTAATGTGATGGATGTAAATAGTCTTCGACCCATTTCATCTCCTATGTTTTGCTACATAACGGCCAAAGCTCACGGGTGCTTACTCCGATTTGTTATTTTAGTTCTATTTATCTTCACATCCCTCAAAATCATGCTTTTCACGGTACTGCTTGTAACGACCGGTGGAGCGCTAGTTAGAGCTCATTTGATACGATTACATACAATCTCATCAAGATTCACAACAAATAGCTCCAAATCTTTCATTCTCTTTGCAATTCCATCTTCTTCAATAGCTCTTAATCTTCCATAGGAGTTATAATCTCCACCATGTGCTATTTCGTGTCGTCTTTCAATCAATTTTTCCACAGAAGTTAATAATTGTTTTCTTCCAGATTTTCTTTCAGCATTACTTGATATCTTGTACAATCGATATGGCAAAAACATATTGTCAATTACATCAAATCGCTGGGTTGTATATGCATCATAATACTTTTTGATCAAAGTTCTTATTCTTCTATATGGCCGATCCATCGTAATTAATGTAAGTGCTTCTTTTGTATCAAGCCCAGCATCATTAAGTAGATCCACCAGAGACTGGTCTGGAGTGTGTTTTTTTAAATATGAAACAAGTTTTTCACAAAATACATCGGTTATATATGCGTCCAATGCAGCTACTGATAGAACTACTGATGCTCTAACAATGTCTTTTGGTGCAGGGATTTCATCATGCTTCTCTTTTACAGCCCTTAGTATTTTAAATGTGTTGACAAGTTCTTCACATCGATTTATGGTTTTTTTAAATTTGTTGAATGATTTTGAATTCATTTACTCTCTCAATAATTAAATCAAATATGGCTCTAACGGCTGAGCTCGTCGGCACCAACCTATTTCTGTCCTTTTTTAAAAATCTGCATGCTTTTAAGTCCCAATCCGCAAAACAAGGACACCGTTTAGGTGTCCTTGCAGCGGTAGTTAGGTGCAACTTGTGCTCAATAGATTTCAAACGGAACTGAAGGTGTCTCCAGTGATTGATACTTGAAGGTGACATTAAATTCACCAGGTTTAATTGTATGACCATCATTTATCGTCAGGTGCAACTTAATATTCCGTTTGTCAAGTTGAATAAGTGGTAATGCTGATGGTTTTTTTGTTTGAGGCAAATAATCCAGAATTATATCCCCTCTGTTATCCGTTACCCTGAAACTGCCGTATGTTTCAAATGCAGTATCTTTCGGGTCTATGATTGCTGTCAAACCTTTAGAATTATATGTTTCGCGGTATCGCATTGGAACGACTATAATTGGTATGTCCTGTCCCTCAAAAAAGATTGTTGTATCCATAGCAATGCCCCAGCCATGTCTTTTTACTCTTGTTTCAGCTTTTATATCATTCCTGAGTTCAAGTGTTAAGTGCAACAATTGATACTTCCTCGAAAAATACCTGATAAGGCGTTTTGAACCCAAGGCATTTTCTAGGA
>JABMOW010000113.1 GCA_013204025.1 Fidelibacterota bacterium
AAATAATTAGAGCCATTAACAGGCTAAATAACCGTCCTAGAAAATGCCTTGGGTTCAAAACGCCTTATCAGGTATTTTTCGAGGAAGTATCAATTGTTGCACTTAACACTTGAACTCAGGTATTATCATTATTAACGGTGTTCGGAATTTTTTATATATCTTTGGCATTTGGTCAAGAATCCATGATTAATCCAATTTCGGTAAAACCAGGTTTCCTTGGTACTAAATATTACCAAAGCGATAAATCGCTGACTATTAAACAGCTCAACACAATTCTGTCAGAAAATGAAAACACAAATGAGTACCTTGACGCAGCTAAAAATAAATATTCAACTTCAGTTGTATTCTCCTCCGCTGGTGGATGGTTAATCGGGTGGCCAATAGGTTATGCCATTGGTTCAAAAAAAAGTGTAGATCTATCCATTTTAAGTGGTGGTTTTCTTATTGCGGGAATCGGCGTCCACCTTGAAAAAAAGGCAGCAATTGATTATAAAAAAGCAATTGACATATACAATGAGATAAAACCCTAGACTGAAGTTTTCTTAATCTTCAGAGACTATGTTTGGATAAAATATAAATAATTAATGAGGTAAATATGCCTACAGATTCAGCATCGCAAGCACTTGCTATTTTAAGGGATAGAAGTCAGTTCCAATGGTATGTGATCCCCATTCTCGCATTTGTGGTTTATGTGTATGCCGTAGAAGTTGAACGAAAAAACTGGAATCTGGTATTTGCCGGACTGGCGTTCTGGGGCATGGACTGGTTCAACGAGATCTGGAATTCACTGGTCTTCTATTTCACCAATTTTGCGCCGGTCTGGGGCGCACCCGGTAAGACCGCATTTCTGATTTTGATCGGACTCAACATTGAAATCTGTTTCATGTTTGCCGTGGCGGGAATCGTTTTCAGCAAAATGCTGCCTGCGGATAAAAAGATGAAAATCCTGGGAATCCCTAATCGCATTTTCCTTGCGGTGGCATTTTCCATCTTCTGTGTGATCGTGGAGTTTTTCCTCAATGCAGTAGGTGCTCTCACCTGGGATTATCCCTGGTGGGACATCAAAGCACCGATATTGATCGTCCTGTTTGGATATCTACCCTTTTTCCTCATGGCATACTGGGTATTTGATATGAAAAGTATACGAAAAAAGGCAACAGTCACTGGTATTATCTACGCTGTCAACCTCATCGCCATTCTAGTGTTTGGTGTTGGTATGGGCTGGATTTAAAAAGAATTTTAGCTTAATAGTAATTCAATAATAAAGTAACAGGAGAATAAGAAGATGCGTAAATACACAATATTTCTGATTGTAATAATTTCATTATTGTATTCTAGTGATAATTCGAACAAAGAGATCGTTAGGGATTTATTCCATGTTGAAGGCACCATTTTATCAGAGGTACCGGCTGATTTCGCTTCATTTCAATTTACCATAAGTGGCACTGGTAAGGACCTTCGAAGTGCTGTCGATAAGGCAAAAGGGAAAGTTAAAGAGATCTCATCATCATTATTTAATATCGGTTTAGATAAGAGTAATTTGTCCACATCCCGTTTCTTTAGTGGTGAGAATATTGGGGGGAAAGCGTTCCTCACTGATGATAGAGACTATGTTGCATCCATCAGGGTTGTTGTAAACACTGATAATCTAGACCTACTTGAACCAGCAATTCTGGTGGTCAGTGATCAAGATCTTGATGAATTGACAGACATTACATTCAAGCTGAAGAATATTGAAAAAGTAAAGTATGAAACATTTGAGAAAGCGATTCTAAAGGCAAAGGAAAAAGCAATAGCGTTTCAGCAAATTCTGGATATCGGTAAGATCAGAGTGGTTAAAGTTGAAGAAATGAATAACTACCGAAATCGGAACCTTGTGAACCCATTTAATTCTAGTAATGCTGTACATTTTACTCAAAAGAATTCAGTTGGCATGGACGAATCTGGGAATATCCCCATGTTCTATGCGGAGACAATTTCAGTATCTGTAAAGGTTCAGGTGACCTATGAAATTCTACAAGAGTGATTATCAAATGAATCTTTAGCAGTATCTAGTATATTGTGTAACTAAATATTATTATCCGTCACAAAGAATCTGGTTTGAGTGTTTGGAAGGTGATATTGGTGTAATTATATGCAAAAAGAATTAAAATATGTAATGAAATGTTGGATGATTTCCTTCAACAATTGACGTTTTGGTAAATTACTGAGGCTAACATACACAGCACCTTATTCCTTCCGACGCTGCCAAACGTTAGACTTTTCTTATTTTAGGAGTAAAAATGGGGATATTAAAAAAATTCCTGCTGTTTGAAAAACATGTCTGTCCGTGGTGGTTGGCATATTCCTGGGACCATCGTCTGCGGAAACTCATTCATAATCCTCACCAAATCATCAAACCGTATGTTTCAGAGGGAGATGTGGTGGCAGATATAGGATGTGGAATGGGATTTTTCTCTATTGCAATGGCAGAATTTGTGGGTTCGTCTGGTAAGGTCTATGCTGTGGACGTACAGCAAAAAATGCTCGACGTATTAAAAAAGCGAAGTCAAAATTATCAGAACGACCTCCCAATAAATGCAGTACTCGCGGAGAATGTGAAAGCAATCATCAAAGAATCTGTTGATTTTATACTAAACTTTTGGATGCTACATGAAGTCGAGAATAAAGAATCGTTTTTAAAAGAGTGGTTCTCATTCCTCAAAGAAGGTGGTAAATATTTACTGGTTGAACCTAAAATTCACACTTCTCAAAAATTATTTGATGAAGAAGTTGAATTGTGTAAACGTATTGGATTTGTAGAATTGGAGAGCCCTCATATTCGTGCGAGTCGTGCGGTACTTTTTAGAAAAGGTACGAGCTAATTTTAGGTTGATGTATGACAGGCTGTTTCACACAATATTTAACATAGAAGGGATTTAAAATGAGTATAAAACCAACAAAACTAATCGGAATGTTATTGAGTGATTTTGATGTTTTACTGAGTGCTGGTAAAGAACTCCATCTCCAGCCTGCAAGACTCATCCCCTTTTACAAACCCGGTGATGAAATGGCTATTACGTCAATATTTTTAGCTGCTCTAAGGTTAGTAAATGAGTTCCGAGATCAGATATTTAGAACTATTGGATTTAGTCGAAGCAAGTTTCTTAGAATTTATACTGAAGCTGAATTTGTCCTTTTTGAGCGAAAGAGAGTTGATGGGCTGGTTCTCGTTATTCGTGGAAAGAAGATTGTTGATGCCATGTTAATGGAGGTGAAAAATAAAAATATAGAACTTAAAGAGGAGCAAATCCAAGATTACTTAGAGATTGCAAAAGCATACGGAATCCCAAATCTCCTGACGATCTCAAATCAATTTGTTTCATTCCCAACTCAATCACCTTTAAACATTCGAATACCTAAGCAGGTTTCTATTTACCATCTATCATGGTCCTATATTTTGACAATCGCTCACATACTTCTAGCTGAAAATGACAACAATATTGCTGATGCAGATCAGATCGAAATCATGAAAGAAATTGTAGATTATTTTGAATCACCGAATTCGGGGATTCTCGGTTTCACACAGATGAAGCCCGGTTGGACTGAATTGACACAAAAAGCGAATGCTGGAACTTCTATCAAATTGTCTGAACCATGTGTTGAAGACACGGTATCAAGTTGGCTTCAAGAAGAACGTGACATGGCTCTAATTTTGAGTCGTGAACTTGGATTGCTTGTTAAATCTGGAAAACCGAAATTTAAAAACGACCTATCGGGCAGAATAAAATATGAGAAAAAAGAGCTAATAAGCAATCAGTGCCTTGAATCTACATTACAAATTGATCGAGCAGCAGCTCCATTGGCTATTCGTGCATCCTTTGATCGTAAAAATATTGAAATGTCAGCAAAACTATTCCCTCCTCTTGATAAGAAATCTAGGGGGCAAATTTCTTGGATTCGAAATCAATTAAAGCAGTCTGATAATAAGAATCACATCCTTTTTGAGGCTTTGAAACCAGACTTGTTTATTGAGATCTATCTCAAATTTGTTTCATCACCTATTCGATTGCATTTTAATGAAGTGGATTCAGCCGCTGAAATGATTGGAGCTCGAGAGATTAAGAGTTTTAACATTGTTCTTCTAAAGTATTTAGGTAGAAAATTCGAAAGTAGGAAAGTTGTTGTACAAATATTTGAGGAAATGCTCCTTGACTATTATCAGGGTGTTTTACAACATTTAAAACGTTGGGAGAAACCTGTACCTCAGATCTCAAAAACACCGCAATCACTAGAAATAATATAAATTATTTCTAGTGATATTCTTAAGCTAATCAAAATGATTTTGCACTAGCACTATGAAAACATTAACCAAACTTAGCGCAATTGAGCTTTCGTCCTTATTATGAGGAGTAACAAGTGTTAACCGGTGTCCATTTTCTGTTGAGTTACAGATGCAATTTGGCGTGCGATCATTGTTTTCTGTACTGTAGTCCGAGCTCGCGAGGGACAATGACCCTGAAACAAATCCGGACCATACTTGAAGAGTCGGATCGGATCGGTACCGTCCAAGAGATATATTTTGAGGGTGGTGAACCTTTCCTGTTTTACCCGGTAATGGTCGAGGGTATTCGGCTTGCCAAAAATATGGGATTTAGAGCAGGCATCGTATCCAACGGCTACTGGTCAACATGCGTCGAGGATGCAAAACTCTGGCTTGGTCCTCTTGCTGAGCTTGGCATTTCAGATTTGAGCATCAGTGATGACACTCTTCATTTTGGAGATCGCAATGACAGTCCGGCTAAATGTGCCCTTGCTGCTGCGAAAGCATTGGGATTGCCGACGGCTTCCATCAGCAAAGCAAAGCCCCAGGTTCAGGATGGTCCTGATATTGGTTTAGGAAAAGGAACTCCGGAAATCAGTGGAGGAATAAAACTCCGAGGAAGGGCGGTTGAAAAGTTTGCCGAAGGACTACCCACCAGAAAGTGTGAAGAACTCAATAGTTGTCCATACGAGGATTTGGTTGATCCAAAGCGTGTTCATGTGGACTCATATGGCACCGTGCAAATTTGCCAAGGCATCAGCATGGGAAACTGCTGGGAGACACCGCTATCAGAATTGGTCAGAGATTATGATTCACAGAAACATCCCATTTGTGGTCCCCTGGTCCGCGGCGGTCCCATCGGCCTGGTTGAGGAGTATGGTCTTACTTTAGAAGATGAATATGTGGACGAGTGTCATCTCTGCTATGCAGCACGATTGGCACTAATCGACAAGTTCCCAGAATATCTTGCTCCGAGACAGGTGTATGGATTAGAGTAGAATAGGAAGAATCACAATTGAAAAACTTATGGGCAAGTATAGCTAGATAGAATAATCAATATTTGATACTATTGGGATCCATTAACATTTTGAATAATCAGAATGGGTCAATAAATTTTTTAATGAACAATATAATGGAGTTATTTGACGAATGAAACTTTTATATATAATCTCTGTTTTTTTGATTATCTCAATGGGGTTTTCAGGGAAATTACCTAGTTACTATGTATTTGAAAATGACACTATTTATTTTGCAATAAATCACAATGCAGTTAACAGGGCCCAAATTATTAATTACCGAAAATTACTCAATATTCAACAGCGGGAATTATTTAACGATACTATTACAAATTGCAATTATGACACAGACTGTGAATATGCTGCACTGGATTTGAGATCTCCACTCCCTATTTTTTTTACATACCATATTAGTATACTCAAACCTGGGTATTTTGTATATTATCCTTCCACCCCGGACAGAGTGTGCAAGATTACGGGGTTTCAAACACATCATTCAGAATATTCAGGTAACCTTCATATATTCTTTGAAACAGATTTGCCACTTGTAATCCCAAATTCTGGATGGAGTATTATTTCAAAAAGGAATGTTGCATTGGAAAAATTTACAGTTTTGGAAAGTTTACAGATTGAAAATGATGAATTGATATCTAATGTAAATGACAAGATTGTTGAAGAATTAAAAGGAGATCCAACCAAATTAAAACAAATTTTTATTGGAAAACCAGGAACCGCTTTTAAACTCCCTTTCGAAGAACAATTAACGCTCTTTATAACAAAATTTCGTCTTCAGTTGTTTCAAATCAGTCCCGAAATTATTTATAGTGTATTTTCTCTCGGTGATAATTCACCAAAGAATATTTTAACATTTGATGAAAGCGGTTTTAGGTTTTATCAAAATGAAAGAATTGATAATATTATTCGAATTGGTGATGAAATTCTATTCCTGACAACAGGATGGAAATCTGGTACGGGAATTGTTTACGGAGAAGTAAGCGTTTTAAGGAATGGTGAGCTTGTAAGAATATTTGGTGATGGTCAATTTTCAGGATGAATATTTTTTTTACTCAATTGATTGCTATCTCCCGAGCTTCAGATGTTACATATACCTTGTTTATACAAAGTTCAGCTAATAGCCAAAAACCAACAGCTAATAGCTTACAGCATGAAGCTTATTAAAACCTCTTTATATACCGATGGCAGTAGGGTAATGACCCTTTGTGTTGATAGTAATCCTGGTGATATTCCTCTGCCGGATAGAACTCAGTTGCCTGAGTGATTTTTGTTGCAACTTTTAACCCTTTTTCCACAAGAATCCCTTTCAGTTTTTCCCCAGTATTTCTCTGATTTTCGTTCAGATAAAATATTTCTGATCGGTACTGAGAGCCAATGTCCGGACCCTGACCGTCAACTTGTGTTGGATCGTGAGTTTCAAAAAATAGTTTTGTAATTTCTTCATACGAAATCACCTTGGGATCAAAAATTACTTCCACCGCTTCTGCATGCCCTGTCGTATCACTGCACACCTGTTTGTAGGTGGGATTTTCCACATGTCCGCCGATATATCCCACAGTGGTTGAGATAACACCATCCGCCTTCTGCATGTAATATTCCGTACCCCAGAAACACCCGGACGCAAAGATCGCTCTGCCTGTCGTATCCTCATCCGGTTTTGGGATAAATTTCAGTGAGATCGAATTCACACAATGTCGGATATTCTTATCCGTGTAATTTTCGCCTTCAAACACATGACCTAAATGTCCGCCACAGTTGGTGCAGATGATCTCGGTTCGTCTGCCGTCAGCATCCGTTTTTCGAGTAACTGCGCCATCAATTTCATCATCAAAGCTTGGCCATCCGCAATGAGATTCAAATTTATCATTTGACCGGTACAGTGGGGTATCGCATTGTTTACAGACATAATATCCCTGCGCGTTGTTATCGGTATATTCTCCCATAAACGGAGCTTCGGTACCTTTGTGGAGGATGACATTTTCCTCTTCGGGAGTGAGTTTATTGTATTCCATTTTTTCCTGAAAAAAACTGTTAAAATTGACCATTATCAGTGCGATCAACACTGTGGATGTTAAAATTAAGTGGGGCTTCATGATGATTCCATAATATTATTATCATCATTAACGGATTGAACTGGCTGATTGATCCTGGAAAAATTGCATCCATGAGATAGTTAATAGATCGGTGACAGTTCCTCGCTCCTGAAGGTGTGTCTTAATTTTTTCGAGTGCACTGTTATTTTGATTTTGACCCACCTTGCATTTTACGTCCCACTCTGTGATTTCCAATTCAAACACGCCCGTTTCTTCCATAGGTTTGACGTACATTTCCAGTCCTGCTTGGATGGGCAGATATCCGCCTTCTGGTTGGTATTTTTCCATGAGTTTCTGGAGGATGTCCGCTTTGGCTTCTACATCCTCGATGATTTTCCCTGTAGATCGTCCATACGCGGATAAGTAGTAGGTGGTGGCAGGGCAGGCATACTCTTTTGTCCGCCAGTAAGAAGGGATCATCGCCAGGGACTTGATCACTGTAAAAGACACGTTTCTACCGTTCTGATACGCATCAAATTTTTCACCATCCAATGCCCCATGAAAATAGATTTTCCCGTTTCTTTCCAAAAAGTGGATGGGAACCGTTCGTGGGAATTCCATAGAGTCCATGATCCCCAAATATCCCACGGATTCATCGAACAGCTCAGATAATACTTTATCGTCCGCGGAGTATTGGTAATCTGATCTTCTCATAAGGTCTTAAAATGCTTTTTGAAGAGACACCACCCAGTTTGAGTCAGCGTCCTTTCCCCAGACAGGTACGGCGCCATCCAATCTGAACGTATACTTACCTAATGCGGGTGGGATAAATGATAACGGACGGGTAATTCCAGCCCCCACTTCAACGATGGAATTAGATTCCCCGATGGTGGTTTCGTAAATGGCACAATTCATAAAGATGTTCGGGTGGATACTGATAAAATCTGTTATCTTCGAATATCCACTGATTTTCTCAAGTATTTGAGAAGGATCTGCCTGGAAATTGATTCCTTCCAGCCAACGTAGATTGACTGAAGGATCGATGAAACTGATAATATTCCCGCCACCGGATACTTGAAAGTGCCCGTCATTTACCAGAGATGCCGGGAGACTGCCTTTGCCGCCATACATCCAATTCGTGTGCGCAGAATTAAAAAAGGAATCGCCTGTCAAACGCAAACTCATTTGTGACGGAGTTGTGTCGCTCTGCCAACCGATAAACGTACGGATACTTATGGGAATGGTCCGGTTAATCCGGTGAATGGTGGAAAACATATATTGGGTGTAATGTGCCTGACTGCCGTTTACACTGGTCTCGCATGCCACTTCATAATCTCCTGAAATTTTTCCTCGTTTCCAGTGATACTGGTGATTCAGAACGAAGGATCGGTTTTGTCCTTCATCCCAGCTTTGCCAGGTGGGGAGGTAGTCTGTATCTGATAATCGGTCTTCCCGATATTTTAATTCCAGTTCATGATAAGGCTTCTTTGTCAACGTGGAACGAACAGTGGCGGAATACCCCACTTCCAACAGTCTGTCCAGACCGGTATCCTCGAAATTCACAAATACATGAGTAAGGTTGTTTAGAAACCTGACCGGAGTTTCCATAAACAGGGTAAATTCTGGTGGTCTCGCTGGTGACCGATAACGAATCGCTCCCTCGGTGTGATACTGACGGATGTTACCATCAAGCAAATATCCTGAAAACCAATGAACGCCTGGATTCAATCCATCAACAGAATTATAGGTAAAGGATGGTCGGAAATAAATATCGTACGCGTCCAAAGTTGGATAGTATTTATACAGATTATCCATTTGAGCATTCACGGGTAGGAATTTACCGCTCACATTGTCTAGTTGATCAATATCGGATAACCTGTTAGAAGGGTCAATCTTTGCTTTTACCACCGGCGATAACACAGGGACATCAACAGAAAATGTGTCATTGAATTGGTTCCAGCCCACCCATGTTTTGGAGATGAACCAGGAATCCGGTACCGATTTTTGGAGCGTTTTCTGATTCGGGATGTGAACCCATTTTTCGGTACCATCAATGAGTGTCAGCCGGATATCCAGTGGCATTTCCATCGAGCCCTTCCGCTTTAGGGTCAATTTCGCATAGTGTTTATCCTCAATTTTAACAGGATTGAGTTCTGATATGGCATAGTCGATAGTCCCTGTTTCATTCATCCACTGATGGAAAAACCAATCCAACTTTTTGCCACTCACCTCTTCAGCAATGCGAGTAAAATCCTCGGGATACGGATGTTGGAAGAGATACGTTGAAAAGTATGTCTGCATGACCCGATCCATGACGCCCTTCCCTAATGCATACTCCAGATTATACAGCATGGAGCCTGTTTTTGAATAAACCAATCGGTAATTGGCGTACTCGGCGTAATGGTCCGAATGTGTGTTTAGTGGATACTTTTCATATCCGGTTCGGATAAACTGTAGGTACTTGAGATCATTCCGGATATATTTTCGAGTCTTTATTGGATAAAAGTTGGTTTTGTACCAGCCTTCCACCATGGTTCCACTACTTTCACCCCAGACTGAATCCATCGTCGTTGCAGTAATATAATTGGTGAAGCCTTCATCCAGAAATGCGCGATAAGTTTCGTTGGAACCGATTTGACCGTAAAACCAATTGTGTCCGATCTCGTGACCCAATAATCCGATATACCCAGGTGAAGTACCGCTGTCTGCGGTGAGCATGGGGTATTCCATTCCATCTTCCACATCAGACACGATCATTTTGTGATATTGATACCGCCCCCATCGTTTGGAATAATCCTCGATAAACAGACTGCCCACGTCGGCGGCATCCTGCCATTTCGATGCGTTTTGTTCTCGGGCGAACGAATATACTTTGATGCCATCCCATTCAGCTACCCCAATCCGAAAAGATGGAGATGCGATCCAGGCGATATCGTGGACCTGATCCGCACGATACACCCATGTTTTGGTCTCATCGGTGGGCTCGATGATGACAGATGCGTCTTCACCCAACGGCTTTTCAGAGAAATTTTTGACGTCCAGCTTTTCCATCAATGATGCCGGGAGCACTTCATCGCGGTTCAGAAGCCTGCCCGAAGCTCCCACAATATAATCAGCCGGGAGTGTTAGATTCCATTCGAACGTACCAAAGTCACCATAAAATTCTCTTCCCAGATGGTAATCGTTATTCCAGCCGCGGCGTACATCATAGACGGCCATTTTGGGGTACCATTGTGTTGCCACAAAGTAATCATCGCCTTTATGCATCCGTGCATCTGCTCCACTGAATTTGGTTTCAAATTCAATAATAAATATTGCCGGTTCACCAGGCAATAACGGTCGGGACAACCATACTTTCATATTGGTATCGTCAATGCTGTGGGATAATGACGCTCCATCGCCATCCTGCAAAGACAAAATAGTATTGCCACCCTGGTCTTGTGGAGACAGAGTGTGGATATCATCTCTCCCATCGCCCAGATCAAAGATATCCTGATAACTGCCAGGGACAAAGGCATTCTGATACAAGTGAAAATACACAAACTCCAATGTATCCGGGCTATTGTTGGTGTAAATGAGTTTTTCCGAGCCCGAAATAATCTCCGTTCCCGGATCGAAGGTTGCGTCTATGAGATAATAAACACCTTGCTGAAAATAGTCCAGTGAAATGTCAGGTCGGCTACCCAGCGGTGTCCCAGGATTTTGTGGCAGATAAGTGGGAGTGTCTTCAGCCAGTAAAAGTGTAATGAGAATGCAAATAACAAAGAATAGTTTTTCTGTTCGCAATGGCTTCCCCTTTAAAGATGGTAAATAACTTTAATTATTAGGTCAAGTAGTGATGAAAAGTTATAGTCATGAGATGAAAAACAAATAGGAAAATCGTTCTCCATTGATAGGTTTACAATATTTTGATTATTCAAAACGTTGAAACCTAAAATATCAATTACGCTTTTCAAAAAAAATTCTGATTGGAGGGGAATATTTCAGTTTGTTTATTCAGATATTTAACAATTCTAATTATAAAGGCCCTTTTATCAGATATTCGAATATCGAGGGGAAGGCAGCTTTCAGAAAATTGACCATAACTAAAATGCATTTTATATTGGAATTATTAATACTCAATTATGATTTAAGAAGTCAATTTACATATTTTAACAATCTTTTTGATCTGATTATTCATAACTTTAGAGTTCAAAAAATACCAATTATGTCTTTGTTCCATAAAATACTATTAACTCTTCTTACTATTTGCGTCATATTGCTCGTCTTTGAGAGCATTAATGTTGCAGGTAGCTATTATTTTACCCAGCAGATTGAAAGACCACGAATGGCTGAACATGGATTGTGGAAACCCAGTGGGGATTATGGGCATGGACTGGGAATATTAGGCACAACTCTGATTTTGGGGCTACTCACTTATTCTCTCCGAAAACGCTATCGAGTTTTTAGACGATGGGGATATCTGAGCACCTGGCTGAAATATCATATTTTTATGGGGATTGCAGGCCCCGTATTCATTATCCTTCACACCACTTTGAAATTTAATGGACTGGTATCCGTTTCGTTCTGGTCCATGATGGCGGTAGCGCTATCTGGATTCATTGGACGCTACATTTATGTTCAGATCCCACGAGCACGCGATGGTATGGAGTTATCCATATCTGAAATGGAACTGTTGAAACAACGACTGTTCAACGAAGTCCGTGAAAATTACCATTTGGCTTCAGATGACATATCGCGAATTGAAAAGTATAGTTTTACGAAACAAAAATCACCGGGGTACATCTACATCCTATTTGGATTACCGATCCAAAATCTTTGGATCAGAATTAAAATGTATTTTTTGATTAGACAAATCTCAAAGAACGTCAAGATGGAATCACACCATCAGCTCACACTTCTTCGAAAAACCTTGGTTAGAATGGTGATATTGTCTCGCAGAACGATAGTACTTGAAAAAATTCAAAAAGTATTCCACTACTGGCATATTTTCCATAAACCCTTTGCATTTGTCATGATTATAATACTGTTCATTCACGTGGGAGTCACGGTTTACATGGGGTTTACATGGATATTTTAGCTCTAAATGAAACGCTTGTTACTTACCTTTTTGGCACCAGTATTATCGCAATCGTTTTGGGTGTTTACTTTTTTATGAAATTTCGACAAGCACGACGAACAATATCGTTAATATCCGAAGCAGATAAAACCGGGAAACGGAATCCCCTTCTTCTGCACCCTCAGTTTGACCTAGCCGCCTGTATCGGTTGCGGAGTGTGTACAAAAGTCTGTCCCGAGGGAGATGTACTGGGACTGGTAAACGGGAAAGTAGCGATCGTCCACGGCGCTCGCTGCATCGGCATCGGGGAATGCGCAAGGGAATGTCCCGTTGGCGCCATTATTATCGGATTAGGGGATATTTCCACACGCGACGATATTCCACAACTCAGTGAAAACTTGGAATCCAACATCCCAGGATTATTCGTCATTGGTGAACTAACAGGAATGGCGTTGATTAAGAATGCCTTGGCACATGGAACCAGCGTGATAGATCATATCCATGCAACCGGTTCAGAAAATGCTCACGTGGTGATTATCGGGGCTGGACCTGCAGGGATGACCGCCGCGCTCAGATGTATTGAAAAGAAAATTGATCATACTTTAGTGGATCAGGGCGCACCCGGTGGGACGATCCTTCACTATCCAAAAAGAAAACTGACGCTTGTACAACCCGTTAAATTGCCTTTGTACGGCACATTGAACAAAGGAGAATATACTAAAGAAAAACTCCTTGAGATGTGGCTCCACCTCATAACCAAATACAAAATCAATTTGAAGGAACCTTACCGACTGACGGCTATTGACAAAACCGAAACCGGTTTTATTGTCAAAACTGACAAATCTGATATCCCCTGTACTCATGTTTTACTGGCACTTGGTAGACGGGGTACGCCTCGAAAATTAAATGTCCCCGGTGAAATGATGGAAAAAGTTGCCTATAAACTCATTGATGCATCCACTTACAACGATAACAATCTTCTGATAGTTGGAGGAGGAGATTCCGCTATCGAAGCGGCAGTCGGGCTTGCTGCTCAACATGGAAACAAAGTAACAATATCCTACCGGAAGGAAAACTTTTTCCGAATTAAAAAGCGCAATGAAGATCAAATTAATGACATGATCAAACGGAAAAAAATCGATGCTATATTTTCTTCTCAAGTCACAGAGATACATGAGGATAAAGTCATCCTCAAAAAAGGCGAGGACGTGATTGAGCTTCCCAATGACTATGTTTTTGTATTCGCTGGCGGAATTCCCCCGTTTTCACTTTTACACGAAATTGGAATCCGATTCGGAGAAGTCGTGGAATCAAAAGTGGATGTAAACTAAACTTAATGTATCCTCGTTTACGTAATTACCTGTTCATTATGCTGTGTTTTGTGATACATACACAGTCTAGTTTCGGTCAATTTTCTCCTGGAGAATTAGCAGAAAAACACCAATACCTTTCAGGTAACCAATATTGTGCAGAATGTCACTCCCAGGGGAAAACAGTAGATGCTGATGATTGCCTGAAGTGTCATACGCCAATTCAAAATCGAATGAATCAAAAATCCGGATATCACGGCATTGACAATAAGATGAACTGTATTAAATGTCATTCTGATCACAACGGAGTTCAATTCCAGATGATATTCTGGGAAAATGGAAAAGATAATTTCAAGCACCAAGAGACCGGATATGTCATAGAAGGAAAGCATAAAGAGCTGGCGTGTGAGAAATGCCATACCCAAAAATATGTACTGGCAGATGACGTCATTAATTGGGAAACAGATACTCGTGATCCATATTTCCTGAATACTACATTTCTGGGAATTCCGGTAGAGTGCGCGGGATGCCACGAGGATATTCACGTTAATGAAACGCTTCTTCGTGAATACTCCATTTTTACAGGAAAGGTTTGTACGGACTGTCATAATCAGACTAATTGGAAAGAAGCCAGTACCGGATTCGACCATTCAAAAACGAAATTTCCACTTAAGCTTTCTCATATAAAACAGACTTGTATCAAATGTCATCCTGATGGTAGTAATCCTGAAAAAATTGATCTGACATTTTTTGACACCTATGAAAAACTCACCTGCATCCAATGTCATAAAGATATTCATCAGGGATCATATGGAAATACCTGCGAGGGGTGTCATGCAGAAGATGACTGGAAGAAACCTCTAGTTTTTGATCACAACAAAACGAAGTTCCCAATTAAGGAAAAACATACGACTGTATTGTGCGCAAAATGTCATATCCCAAACAAACTATTAGAGAAAAATCCGCTTTGTCGGGATTGTCATGAAGATAAACATCAAAACCAATTTTACACAGATGACAGATGGAAAGATTGCTCTCCCTGTCATCAGGAAACCGGGTGGATGCCCTCATACTTTTCTTTTGCCGATCATGACAGAAGTCAGTTTCAACTTACCGGCGCGCATCGGGCAATTCCCTGTATGTTGTGCCATCAGGTTCCGGAAGATTCTCTTTTGACTGTCAGGTATTCCGGGATAGATCGTCTGTGTTCATCATGTCACCAGGACACACATAATAATCAATTTTCCGTTCAAATTCTTCAAAACAATTGTACAGCATGCCATACTACTACTGAATGGAAAATCTTGCTATTCAACCATTCCCAAACCCGGTATCCTCTGGATGGTAAACATATTAATGTAGCTTGTGAGAAGTGCCATAAACTTGAAGATGTGGTTTTGAATGGAGAGATAAGCTCGGTCATCCGGTATCGTCCGCTTGGATCGGAATGTATAGATTGTCATTTAGGCCAATTATATAAGTAATATGAAAGTGATCAACAAATTCATACTATTCGTTGGATTCACCTGTTTGGGATTCACACAAACCACGGTTGAGATGGCTGAAATCTCAGGACTAAATTATCCATGTAACGCATGCCACGCCAATACAGGATGGACAGACCTCACGCTCACCGGATTTCACCACGACAGCACCGGGTTTCAGCTTCGAGACGCTCATGAATATGTCAATTGCAGAGCGTGTCATACAGGTGAAAGTCTGCTGGAAGTTCATCAGTTCGGGCAAGCATCTGATCAATGTCAAGATTGCCATCAGGATATCCATCATGGTCAATTAGGAAATACCTGCGAAACCTGTCATTCACCGACCACCTGGTTTACCAACCGAGACGGTTTTCGTCATGAATTGACTGTATTTCCTCTTACAGATAGTCATCTGGGGGTTGAGTGCCGACGATGTCATCCTGCCGCACAAGAAGGGTCTTATCGGGGCGCATCTGTTTTTTGCGCTGATTGTCACCAGAACGAGAATACCCAGGCTGATCTGGCTGTTGTGGATCATAATATGTTCAGCGACCAATGCGAATATTGCCACAATCCTGACCGGTGGGAAGAACCTGCAATGGATCATGCCAGAAGTGGGTATCCACTCATAGGAAAACATAATTCCGCAGAATGCAACTCGTGCCATGTAGATCAATATATCGGAACAGATATTGAATGTTTTGTTTGTCACTTTGACGAGTACAGCACGACCACTGAACCCGTTCATATTGAAAAAATTTACCCGTTAACCGAATGCAAATTGTGCCACGATCCACGAACCTGGTCAAACTCAATCTACAGTCATCAACCTGAACCCGAAATTTGTTCTCTCTGTCACATTAGTGATTGGTTTGCAGCTAATCAAACTGTTTTAGGACATTTCTCACTTCCGAATCAATGTGCATCCTGCCATACCCCACGAGCCTGGGATGAATTTTCATTTGACCATTCGTTGACCAGTTTTGATTTATCGGGAATGCATTTGGCTACTACATGTCTTTTATGTCATGAAAATGGATTCTATTTAACACCAACTGAATGTTCAGATTGTCATATTGATGAATTCAATGCGACTACAGATCCCAGCCATCTAGATGAAGGGTTTTTCCCTGAGGAATGTGAATCTTGCCACAACACATTGGGATGGGAACCTGCAACATTTCACGATCCATCAAAAATCAGCATTTGCTCTGATTGTCATGATTATAACGGAATCACCGATCCGCTTCCCATCTTGGATCACAATACAGCATTTAAATTGGGCGATGAAATAAATAATTGCACATTCTGTCATCAAAATGCCAATGACTGGCTGGATACTAATATGCCTCACTCCGTTCACGATGACAGTGATTATGGAATTTATTTCAATATTTTCTCCGGTACACATGGCGGAAAAGGGGATAATTCCTGCAGTGTGAATTGTCATGTATTTGGGCGGTTTGATACATTTTCATGTTATGAATCCTGTCATGAAGGATCTCATAGCAAATCCAGTTGCCAGAGTGAGCATTGCGAAGGAAATTCATCTAATTGTGAATCATGCAATGGTTCAAACGGATATTGGATAGTTAATCAACAATATTTCGATGGTAGTTGGGGAGATGAATCTACTTTCTTGCAGTGTTACGAATGTCATCCCAACGGAAATATGAGTGGAGGATGTGCCAATGATATCGCGCAACCATTTAATCCACGCCTACAGCCTGTCAGTCCGAAAATAAAAGATAACATAACTAAATAATGGTAACGCAATGAATTGGAGCAAGAACATATACAAAATTATTTTCATCTTACTTTTTAGTGTCAATTTTGCATTTACACAATTGAATCACCATTTGGAATCAAGCAGTTTTCCATTGACGGGTTCCCATTCAAATGTTCAATGTACATCATGCCATACCCAACCTGAACTTTTTGATTCTATTTCCCGGAATTGCGAATCCTGCCATCTAAAGACGTTTATCAAATCATCCAATCCGAATCACCTTGAACGTTTGTACTCGCCTTCATTATGTGCAAGCTGTCATTCTGATGTTGCATGGTCACCACAAACATTTATCCATGATTTGTCTCAATCAGGATGCGTAGCGTGTCATTCAAATAACTTGATTACTGCAAATACCATCATCGCAGGTCATGAAACACTTGCAAACGATTGTACGCTTTGTCACGTGGATTCCCAATGGGATACTATTGAGTTTGATCACTCCAACACAAAATATTCGCTCAAGGATAATCAAAAAATACTTGGGTGTACTTCTTGCCATCAGAATGGTTTTATGGGTGCAAAAGTGGTATGCGATTCATGTTCAAACTCCGATGAGGTTCAGATTAAATGAAAAAAAACATTTTATTCCTCATCATTGCTCTCATGATTTCGGTTTCGTTTCCGCAGGATTATCGATTCCCCGGTGATATAAATAATGATGGATCCATTGATGTGCTTGATATTGTTCAATTAGTGGGGTTCATTATTTCAGGCATCCAACCCACGTTGGAAGAATATGCAGCCTCGGATTTAAATTATGATAATTCACTCAATGTATTAGACGTCGTCAGTTTGGTAGGGTTGATCATCTCACCACCAGTATGTCCAGATGGATATTATAATTGTGACGGTATTGCATACCAGTGTTGCGACACAAGCCACCCCGAGCCGAACTCACTCTGCGAAACCTGTCATATATTGGAGTACTTTTACACGGAAACCCCTCCGCATCTTGAGCAATTTTATTCCCACACGGATTGTAACCGATGCCACACGGTTACTTCATGGTTGGACATGACTTTTAATCATACGGTTTTGGACACATCGTGTAATATCTGTCATTTATCGGATCTACAGGTGGCAAACCAATCTGTTCAACTTCATAATACATTATCCAACTTTTGCTTGAATTGCCATACGACTTATCAATGGAGCGATATAGTTTTCCAACATGAGGAAACTGGATTTGAATTAGAAGGATCCCATCAGACTGTTGATTGCCTCACTTGTCATGATAGCTCCTGGTTGGGTGTTACATCGAATTGTAGTGGTTGCCATCACGATGAATGGTTAGCTACTTTACAACCTGTTCACACGCAACAAGTGTATTTAGAGCAGGATTGCGAGGATTGTCATACCGCTGACAGCTGGTCACCTTCTGTCTTTGAACACCAAATGCCATATCAGGCTCCTTGTAGTAGTTGTCATATCGCGAACTATAATGAGGTAAACCAAGTCGTTCCTGACCATAATGGATTCTCAACAGAGTGTACTAATTGCCATGAATCCACACTTTGGACTGACATTATCTTTGACCATGATTTATCCGGATTCCCTCTCGAAGGGTCACACAATAATGGTAATTGCATCAGTTGTCATTTGGATGGATATGCAAATCTTCCCCTTCTCTGTGGCGGCTGTCACCATGACAATTGGTTGGATACTATACAACCCGTCCATGAAGCACAGACCTATCTGGCTGAAGATTGCGAGATATGTCACAATGCAGTTGAGTGGGCGACTTCAATATTTGAACATGATTTACCCAATCAGGCTGCATGCAATACTTGTCACAATGCTGACTTTGAAATTGCTGGAACGACGGTTGCGGGTCATGATACCTTCCCAACCGATTGTACTGCATGTCACCAATCCACATATTGGACAGAGACTATTTTTGATCACAATGCGACTAACTTCCCGTTAACAGACTCGCATGACGGTCCGGAATGTATAGCATGTCACGTGGACAATAATTATGTGGATACTCCTCTTTTCTGTGATGGATGTCACCATGACAACTGGATTGAAACCACCCAGCCCAACCATGAAGCACAAACATATCTGGCTGTAGAGTGCGAGACGTGTCATACTGCAATCGAATGGACAACCTCCATCTTTGAGCACGATTTACCCAATCAGGCTGCATGCAATACTTGTCACAATGCTGACTTTGAAATTGCTGGAACGACGGTTGCGGGTCATGATACCTTCCCAACCGATTGTACTGCATGTCACCAATC
>JABMOW010000114.1 GCA_013204025.1 Fidelibacterota bacterium
ATTCTGAACTGTAACAGCTGTTTCGATGTTTCTGTTGCTGAAGTACCCTCATTTTGTTCTGGGAACAATAGAGGAGACAGGACATATCCTATTGCATTAGTTTCATGTCTATAAGATTCATCAATATCAAAAACTGCCCACCAACCATCTTTTGAGAAATCAACCTTTATTTCTTGATTCGGCTTAAGTTGACCTACAACTTTTGAAGATGCGTTTCTCGAGGCTTGAATATCCGTTGTGGAGTGGGCAAATCTTAGTAATCCCCAATTGTTCATAAAAGCGTTTGATTCAGAGCGAGTTGATTTTTCTGCTGATTTTACAATCTCTGCCAGAACCCACCCAGTTGCCAAAACACCATCATCTGATATGACATTGACTTTATGCCATACAGAAAACCACCCTTCTCTGGTCGATTCAAGTACATTTACTTTTGTATTTTTACCAATGATTGTAACTAAATGTTGATTGAAGGCGGTTCGTTCAGATTGAGTTTTTGGTGTTTTCATTACTGCGATATTATCATCAAGAATTACCCAATACTCCCCTGGTTGAGCGGATTTAAAATTGCTTTGATCGGAACCAAGTATAACAGAAAATAGAACTAAATGGATTGATAGAATTATTAATTTTTTCATGTCTTTACTCCCATTATGGTTTTATACTAATATCCTTACAACTTCACCCAAATTTATGTATACAATTCATGATATTCAGGATTTCTAATATATCAAAGAATACGGAAATAATTTCTTTTGTACAACTATTTTTCATTGAACTAAATCGGAAATGGTATAATAATATTACATACATGTAATTCCCTTCTGTTTTTACCGCAGAAACCACCTTTGGACTGATTATATTTCGCCCGTTGCGATTCGGAAATTTAATGAATAATCCTTACTTGTAAATCGACTGGAGTAACATGGCTTTACAATGCGGCATCGTGGGACTACCCAATGTGGGAAAATCTACGATTTTCAATGCCCTCACTGCATCTGAAATACCAGCGGAAAACTATCCGTTCTGCACTATCGACCCCAATTTGGGTATCGTTGAAGTACCAGATATCCGTTTGAATCAGATATCAGCCCACATCACACCGGAGAAGATCATACCAGCGTCAGTTGAATTTGTGGATATCGCTGGTCTCGTGAAAGGCGCCAGTAAAGGCGAAGGACTGGGGAATCAGTTTCTGTCACATATCCGGAATGTGTCTGCTGTCGTTCATGTTATACGCTGTTTTGAAGATGACAATGTCACTCATGTAGAAGGTACCATCGATCCGGTGAGAGATGCAGAGATCATCGAGATGGAATTGCTGCTGCGCGACATTGATTCAGTGGAAAAACGATTGATCAAAGTTCAGAAATCCACCCGTATTGGAGATAAAGACAGCCTGAAGGAATTGGAGGCACTTGAATACATCATCCCGTTTATGAATGATGGAAAGATGGTTCGCAATATTCCCATGGAACCGGAAATGATAAAAAACCTTCGGCATATGTTCTTGCTGACGCAGAAACCCATCCTGTATGTGGCAAATGTGGATGAAGCGGAAATCCAATCGGCAGATCGGAGTGAATCGGTGCAGCGTCTGTTCGATTTTGCAGAAAAAGAGGGAAATACCGCCATCCGACTATGCGGAAATATCGAAGCTGAAATTGCTCTATTGGATGGTGATGATCGCCAGATGTTCATGGATGAATACCACCTAATCGAACCAAGTCTGGACAAATTGATCCACTCCGCTTATCGGTTACTGGGACTCGAAACCTTTTTTACCGCCGGAGAAAAGGAAGTTCGCGCTTGGACCATCATGGAAGGATATACCGCACCCATGGCGGCAGGCGAGATCCATACCGATTTTCAACGAGGATTTATAAAAGCGGAAGTATTTCATTATACCGATCTGTTGCAGTATCATTCAGAGGTTGCGTTGAAAGAAGCGGGGAAAATCCGTCAGGAAGGGAAGTCATACGTCGTGAAAGACGGGGATGTGATCTTTTTCAAATTTAACGTCTGATCCAAGCCACAGCCCATCAGGATACCACGGGCGATTTATTTTTTAGAATTTCGTGCTTTAATATACGTTTTCATTTTTTCAAGTGCCTCAACATACCCGGCGATAGAGTCCGGATTCACTACAGAATGAATTCCGCGAAAAAGGTTTTTTTCCTGTCTGGCAAACGAAACGGTGATATAAGGGATTTCCACTAACGATAATGTATCCGCCAGGGTATAAGCGCTGATATGCCAGGCTTCCGGTGAAATGATGAGTCCATCGGCGGAATTTCGATTCCTTTGTAGAAATGTTATTGCCTTGGCTTCGTCGTGGGTTTGCAGGATCTTCAGCGTAATCTCTTCGTTTCTCACCTGTTTCCGTACCGCCCGGTTAATCTTATCTAATGTGACCTGAGTGCCTGCTTTTACGGATCGTAATCCGATCAAGTTCATATTGGGTCCATGAAGAATGAGAATCACCATTTTAACTGTGTCCTTTTGCTGATTTTTTTTGAACCCATTCCAGATATTTCCGTACGATTTCTTCGTGACAGTAAAATGCGAGTTGGGGCAGACCTTTTAATGGGAAAAACTGGGCATCCATTGCATCATCACCGGGGATAATTTGCGAATAATCTTTAATCTCCATCACGAGTCCTACAAGGAGCACATCACCAAATACCGTATTAAAATGCGAGCAATGTCCAAGGATATCGGTTACGGTTCCATCCAACATTGTTTCCTCTTTCAGTTCGCGTTGTGCCGCACCCTCAATGGTCTCATTCAGTTCAACAAATCCGCCGGGAAGACTCCAGTATCTTTTTGCAGGTTCAAAGGCCCGCTTGACCAGTAATATGTCATCTCCTTTGGGGCAGATGAGCGTTGCTGTGGGTTTTGGATTTTCGTAATGGATCGTCCCGCAGTCCGGGCAATGATATCGGTCTCTGCCATCGCGGTTGCTAAATAGGTTTTTTTTTCCACAATTCGAGCAAAATTCAAGGTGTGCCATGAATTCAATTTAAGACGGCTTTACTGAAGCAATCCATCTTGGTTTTAATGAGCAAAACGGAGTAAAATAGACGTCTCATGAATGAAGCAAAACCCATACTTGCAGTTGGATCAATCGCCCTCGATTCACTTGAAACCCATCGCGGTAGGCGTGACGAGATCCTTGGAGGTTCCGCCACCTACTTTTCCATTGCTGCTTCTCTGTTCGCCCCGGTGCGTCTGGTAGGCGTAGTGGGAGACGATTTCCCGTCCGAAGGCTGGGAGATGTTGCAATCCCGAAATATTGATTTGTCCAGTGTTCAGGTGGCTGTGGGACAGACCTTCAGATGGGGCGCCCGATACAATAAAGATTTTTCCGAACGTCAGACTCTTTTCACTGAACTGGGCGTTTTTGCTACGTTTCGACCAGAGATCAAAAATGGGCACCAAGATACCCCATTTCTGTTTTTAGGAAATATTCAGCCCGATCTGCAAATATCGGTATCTGCTTTGGTTCCACAAGCCGAGATGGTCATATGCGATACGATGAACCTGTGGATTGACCAGAATGTGGAAAAACTAAAAAAAGTACTCGAACGGGTTCATATTTTTCTTTTGAACGATGAAGAAGCTATCCAACTCACAGGAATTAATAATCTGGAGCAGGCAGCTTCTGCTCTATCTGGTTTGGGTCCAGAAGTAGTCGTGATCAAGAGAGGATCAAAGGGTGCTTTACTTGCATACGATGGGAAGAATATCCATATCCCAATCTATCCCCACGTGGAAGTAAAAGATCCAACTGGCGCCGGAGATACATTTGCAGGTGGACTGATCGGCCATTTATCCCGTTATGGGATGGATGATCTGCAAAATGCGGTAATCACTGCGGCAGCAGTCGCCTCATTTACCGTTGAGAATTTTGGTCTGGAAGGAATATTGTCCGCAACACCGGAATCTATCCAGCAAAGACGTGAAGTCATAACTCAACTGATGCATGTTGAGTTAACCGAGTAGATTTTAATAGGAGTATAAATGAAAATCCATAACATAAAAATATTTTCCGGCTTTTTGCTGCTGTTCATTTTTGCATGTAACAGCCCGGAATTTACCTCCCTGAAAATGTATGTGCAGGAAGGGAATCTTGAAAAAGCAGAGGAAAACGGACTAAAAGCACTTCAGCTCGAACCTGAAAATGCTCTGGTTCCCTATGTTTTAGCTGTAGATGTTTATCTCAAACAGAAACAATATGATAAAATGGCCGAAATGTTTGATGAAACCATGCGCAGAAATCCAGACCAGCGACTGGAGCGTCCCTTCACAGTTGAAGATCAAGTTGTGAATACCGTCGGTGAGGCAGTGGGTATTTACCGCGAGCAGGAATGGAGCAGAGCCTTCAATAACGGTGTTCAGTTTTATAATGAAAAAGATATGGACAAGGCAATCCTCAACTTTGAACTATCTTCAAAAATTGATCCAAAAAATGGCAAATCTTATTCAACTCTTGCCGCCCTTTATATTGGATTAAAAGACCTACCAAAAGCAAAAATGTTGGTTGAAAAAGCGATGAAAATTGATTCAGAGGACGAATACGCAACTCTTGCCGCCCTTTATATTGAATTGAAAGACCTGTCAAAAGCAAAAATGCTGATCGAAAAAGCGATGAAAATTGATCCCAAGGACGAACAGGCAATCATTACCGCAGGGAATATCGCTACCCTTGAGGATGATACGCAGGGGGCAATTCGATATTATTTGCAGGCCGCTGATTTGTCGAAAAAGCCAGCGCCCATCATGAAAAAACTGATCTTTTTGTACATTGATATTGAAGAATATGATCAGGCGATTGAATACTCCATGAAAGTACTAAAATCATATCCCTATGATTCAGATATCTACTACAATATCGGAGTTCTTTACCAGAGACTTGCCTCGAATCATTTTAATGATTCCAGAGACAAATTCGTTGTTATTTCAGATATGGACGAATGGGATCAGGGTGAATTGCAGGAAATTGATGTTTCTTTTAAACAAGCCCGCCTCTACTCTGTGGAAGCCAGGGAATACTTTCAACAGGCATGTGATCTTGAAACCATGGATAGTGGCGCATGTGATGCAGCCTCTGAAATGAAAAAACTAAAAATACAATTGGATACGATTTTTATCCCTGCTGTAGAAGAAATGATGCAATAACATTAATATTGAATGAAATAAAAAAGGGGGCAGAAATTCTGCCCCCTTTTTTTATCCCCCGATTTTTTTTCGCTTGATCAGATATTCCGTCAGCGCCAAATCCAGCGATTGATCGGTTACCAATCGGATATAATCCACCTGGTTTTGTCTACACTGGTTCTGCATGTGATCACAAAATTTTTGCATATTCTGCTGATAATCTTTTTTGATGTGCATGGGTTCAGTGATCAGTTCTTCGCCAGTTTCCATATCACGAAATAATGTCCGATCGGAAAAGTCCAGTGTGAGTTCAAGCGGATCCAGAATATGGAAAACGATGACCTCGTGCCCTTTGTGTCGAAAATGTTTGATCCCGGATAGTACGTCTTCTGGGTCGTCGAATAGATCAGATATTAGTATGATCAATCCTCTTTTTTTGATCACTTCAGCAGTTCTGTGGAGAATGGGCGCAATATCCGTTTCAGGACCCGGCTTAATTTTTTCCATCTGGCTCAGCAGTACATTCAGATGGCTGGTTTTGGATTTTGGTGGGATATATGACCGAACTTGCGAATCAAACAACGTTAGTCCGACTGCATCCTGTTGTTTGATCATCAGATAAGCCAATGCAGCCGCTACAATCTGCGCATACTCCAATTTTGTAACACCTGAAGAAGCAAAGTTCATTGATCTGGATTGATCCACCAGCAGATATGACCGCAAGTTGGTTTCTTCCTCAAACTGTTTTACAAAATAACGGTCAGTTTTACCCCATAGCTTCCAGTCGATATGACGGATCTCATCTCCGGGACCGTATGAACGATGCTCTGAGAATTCTACCGAAAAACCATGGTATGGACTTTTATGTTGCCCGACGATAAAACCTTCTACCACAAATCGCGATTTGAGCGAGAGATTATCCAACCGGGAAATGATTGAGGGCGTCAGGTACTGTGTTTTATCCATGATGAGAGTGTGTTGCTTTAAACTTATGTCTTATTTGGAAGACATATGATCCATCAATTTCGATAAAATATCATCAGTCTGAATGTTGTCTGCTTCTGCGTTGAAGTTGGTGATTACCCTGTGCCTTAACACAGGCTTGACCAGTCGTTTCACGTCATCCACATCGGGAGTTGTCCGACCATCCATTACTGCCAAGGCTTTTGCGCCGAGAATCAGGTACGAACTTGCTCTTGGACCGGCACCCCATTCCAGCCAGTCTTTTACAAATTTGGGGGCTGAATCATTTTTCGGTCGGGTATTGCTCACAATGCTCACTGCGTATTCAATCACATTATCCGCAGCAGGAACATTCTTCACTAATTTTTGAAATTCCGACAATTCGCTTCTGCTCACCACATGTTGTAACTGGACTGATTTAAGTCCGGTTGTGGATTTAACGATCTCCACTTCTTCATTGAAAGAGGGATAGTCAATTTTCAGATTGAACATGAACCTGTCCAGCTGAGCTTCGGGAAGCGGATATGTGCCCTCTTGCTCAATGGGATTCTGTGTTGCCAGTACGAAAAACGGTTCTTCCAAAGTATAGGTGGTTCCGCCTGCAGTGACTTTGTGTTCCTGCATAGCTTCCAGCAGGGCAGACTGGGTTTTGGGTGGCGTTCGGTTGATCTCGTCTGCCAAGAGGATATTCGCAAATACAGGTCCTCTGAAAAATTTAAACATCCGTTTACCCTGCTCGCTATCCTGCTCGATAATTTCGGTGCCAGTAATATCAGAAGGCATCAAATCGGGAGTAAACTGTATTCGGTTAAATTTTAATTCCAACACGTCAGATAGTGTTTTAATAAGAAGGGTTTTTGCTAATCCGGGCACGCCTTCCAGCAGGATGTGCCCCTGACAAAGAAGTGCCACAAATAGGTGCTCAATTATAGATTTCTGACCGATAATGACTTTACCGATTTCATTATATATATCATCTTTTCTTTGATGTAATATTTCAACAAGTTGGAGATTATCCATATTTTCCTTTTAATTTCAGACGGAGAATCTATGAGGACTACGATCAGAGGACAATTAAAAATCTTGTGGTGCCTGAAATAATTCATGTAATATTCTGAGGTGAATAAGATAATGATTGAAGTAGCGCCATCTATCGTCAAAAATATGAAATCAACAATTGAGAAACACACCTTGAAAGGGATGTCATTTTCCAATTTGCAAAACTGGTGTGTTGATCAGGGGGAATCCCGATTCAGGGGCATACAATTATTTGAATGGATGTACCAGCATGGTATTAATGACCCTAGAGAAATGTCCAATATCAGAAAATCATTTCGGGATTATTTAATTACCAATTGCTTATTTGAAACCTTGTCCATTGAACAAATCTTATCCTCTGCTCTTGAGCCTACTCAAAAATTTTTATTCAAAACCCTGGACGGCTTATTTATTGAAGCAGTCAGTATCATCGATGGAGTTCGTCACACGGTTTGTCTTTCCACACAGATAGGATGTAATTTGAAGTGTGATTTCTGTGCCACCGGTCAAATGGGGTTTTCAAGAAACCTATCGTCTGGCGAGATTGTTGATCAGCTAATCCATGTGAGAAAACAGACGCACCAACCCATAACAAATATTGTGTTTATGGGGATGGGTGAGCCTTTTTTAAACTATGACAATGTGATGGATGCGGCTGATATTTTTCACAATCAGCGGGGGTTTGACCTGGCATCCAGCCGAATCACCATCTCTACGGCGGGAATTCTTCCAAAGATCGAGCAGTTTATTCATGAGAAACGGAAATTCAAGCTGGCGATTTCCTTGAATGCTCCAGATGATGTCACCCGTTCTAAAATAATGCCTGTCAATAATAAATGGAGTATTCAGGAATTGATCCACGCGGGAAGGGCATACTCCAAAATGCCAAGAAGAGAAGTGATGTTTGAATACGTCTTGTTAAAAGGTTTCAACGATTCAGAGGATGATGCGATGCAATTGGCGCGATTACTCAAAGGGATAGAATGTAAAATAAATATTATTCCGTATAACGCTTCTGGCGGGATTTATAAACGCCCGGACGAACAAACGGTAAATGAATTTGCAAAAGTTCTGTCAGGTAAAAGAGACACTTATCGTGTATTGGTTCGACGGAGCAAAGGTGAAGATATCGAGGCTGCATGCGGACAATTAGCAACAAAATCACAGGAAAATGCACATGCATAATAAAAACAGGACAATCTCTTTATGACGGATTCGATAATTGCCCGACAAGTGGCTGATTTTTTACAAACCCGAATTCCGGAAGCTCCGGTAATGGGCATTGTTCTGGGTTCGGGTTTAAGTGAGTTTTCAGATCGAATAAAAGATAAGACTCCCATTTCGTATTCAATTATCCCACACTATCCTCAGCCCACCGTTACCGGACATGTTGGAGAATTTATTTTCGGGTATTTATCCAATATTCCGGTACTATGTGCACGGGGCAGGTTTCACTATTACGAAGGACATCCTATTGAAACTGTCACACTCCCTATTCGAGTATTTAAAGAGATTGGCTGTAGTGCGGTGATCATCACCAATGCTGCCGGATGTATGAATCCTCATTGGAATGTAGGTGATCTGATGGTGATTGAAGGACATTATGACTTTACTTGTCGACAGGACGCCAACGATCCTGAACTTCGCAATAATCTGGACTATTATGACCCGAACCTGATTGCTCTTGCGAAACATGCCGCCCAAAAAGCAGGACTGGTTCTTCGAAACGGTAATTATTGCTGGACATTAGGTCCAACTTATGAAACACCGGCTGAAATCACCGACATGCACAATTTAGGAGGTGATGCTGTCGGTATGTCCACTGTGCCTGAAATTGAAGAGGCCAATCGTCAGCAATTGAAAGTTCTGGGGATCTCGTGCCTGACAAATTATGCAGCAGGCATGACCGCTGAACCGCTGAATCATCTTGAGGTTCTCGATACGACACAACGTGTAAAGGTTCAATTTTCTGAATTAATAACGAGTATTATTGTAAATTATACACCATAACCAAAGGAAAATGGTTCATAATTAAATTCGGTTTGCTCAAAATTAACATGACAAAACTTATTAAACCATTAACAATATTTATAATTTCCACATTCCGCCGTTCAATTAAATGTCTGGCAAATAGGACAATATTATGACGGAGAAGAGAACCTTAATTTTACCGTTGACTTTCTACGGTATTTTATCCATAGTTACTTTAATTGTCTGGTGGGCTTTTGAGAAAAACACACTAGACGACTATAAATCAATGTCCAATGTTCTTTCCGAACAGATCTCCTTTAGAATCCAAGATGATTTTTCCTACCATGTTACCAGTCTTCACCAAATGAAAAGTGAATGGCAAAAGACCTCGAATCGCAATGAAACAGAATACACAAAAATGGTTTTCGATATTATTAAGGATTATGATGGATTCCAGGCGATCAACTTTGTAGATACTTCGGGTACCATTCTATGGGTAATTCCTTACGAAACCAATGAGGAGTCATTGGGGAAATCGCTATTTGCTCATCCTGATCCATTGTTATCATCTACTTTTGACAAAGCCCGGAAAACCGGTACTCTCCAGATGACGCCACCCATTCCACTTTTCCAGGAAGAAATGGGATATGCTTCTTATCTTCCAGTCGTTATTGATGGGAAAATTGAAGGGTATATTAATGGTGTCTTCAGAGTCAAGGACTTTATCGAAAATTGTATTTCCCCTAACGATATTGACAAGTTTGTTTTTTACATTGATGACAGTGATCGAGAAATTTACCGAAGCATAAATGCCAATGCTGACTTCGCCATGGAGATTCTCGGTAGCTATACATTTATGGCATTTGATCGTTTCTGGTCTGTTTATGTTACGCTTGACCCGGGGTTCTTCAAATCCTTTCCTTCCACATTCAGCAAAATTGTTCTTCTCAGCGGACTTTTTTCAGCATTTATTTTGTCTCTCCTTTTACGTATGGTTCTTATTCGGAGAGAACAGGTCATAAATGCTGAAAAAATTTAAAGGAATGTGGTTTCCATTAATTTCAATTTACCAAACACTATAATGCCAAAACCTATTCTGATAATAAAAATATTTGTAATTTTCGCACATCATCTTTCAAATAAATGTCTGGTAAATAAAGCAATATTATGACGGAGAAGAGAAATTTAATTTTACCGTTGTCTTTCTACGGTATTTTATCCATCGTTACTATAATCATCTGGTGGACTTTTGAGAAAAACACACTGGAAGACTATAAATCAATGTCCAATGTTCTTTCCGAACAGATCTCATTTAGAATCAAAGATGATTTTTCCTACCATGTTACCAGTCTTCACCAAATGAAAAGTGAATGGCAAAAAACCACTAACCGCAATGAAACAGAATACACTCAGATGGTTTATAATGCCCTTGGGTATTATGGTGGATTTCAAGCGATCAATTTTGTAGATACTTCGGGTACCATTATTTGGGTAATTCCATACGAAACCAATGTGGGAGCTTTGGGGAAATCGTTATTCGCTCATCCTGACCCGTTAGTGCCAGCGACTTTTGAAAAAGCTCGGAAAACCGGTACTTTCCAGATGACGCCACCAATTCCACTTTTCCAAGGGGGAATGGGATATGCTTCTTATCTTCCAGTCGTTATTGATGGGAAAATTGAAGGGTATATTAATGGTGTCTTCAGAGTCAGAGACATTATTGAATATTGTATTTCTTCTGACGAAATTAACAAGTTCGCTTTTTACATTGATGATAATGAAAGCGAAATTTACCGAAGCACAAATGCCAATGTTGACTTTGCCATGGAGATTCTCGGCAGCTATACATTTCTAGCATTTGATCGTTTCTGGTCTGTTTATGTTACGCTTGATCCTGAATTTTTCAAATCCTTCCCTTCCATATTCAGCAAAATTGTTCTTCTCAGTGGTCTTTTTGGAGCATTTATTTTGTCTCTCCTTTTACGCATGGTTCTTATTCGGAGAGAACAGATCATTAACGCTGAAAAAGCTTATCGGCATCTGGTTGAGGAGATGACAATCGGTGTTATCATCCTAAAGGAAAATAATATTGTATTTGCCAACTCAAAGGTTGAACAAATAACCGGATTTTCGGCCGAGGAATTAAAAGAGAATCCTCTGATGACCCATATTCATCATTCCGACCAGATCAAATTACAGAGACTTTATGAAGAAATTTCAAACAACCTGATTGGCGCTCGGGATATCGAAGTTCGGTTTATCAATAAGGAAAAAGCAGAATTGTGGTTATGGGTTAATTGCCTGGAATTTGAATGGGAAAATACCGCCTCTATTATTCATTTGATAGAAGACATAACCGTTCGGAAGCAAAAATTCAATGCTCTTGAAAATAAGGAAAATCAAACACGGTTGCTTTTCGAAAATATACCTGATGGTGTTATCGTAAGCGATCAGGAAAACATTTTGTATGCGAATGATGCATTCAGACTATTAGTTGGAGCAAAGACGACCAAAGACATTATCAATCAACCTATCCGGAAATTTCTTCACCCGGATTACCTTGCAAACATGGCTGAAGGACAAGCCAATTTAATACGCAAAGGCGGAAAAATTCCATTTGTTGAAGAAAAATTGATTGATTTTAGCGGTAAAATTATTCCCATTGAAGTGTCAATTGGCATAGTTGAGTTTATGGGTGAAAATACCTTCCAGGTATTCGTTCGAAATATCTCTGAACGTAAAAAAATGATTGAAGATATTCAAAATAATGAAAGAAGATATCGCACCCTTTTCAATTCTTCAATTAATTCCATGTTTATGCTCAAAGGAGATAAGTTCATCGATTGCAATGCAATGACTCTTGAAGTGTTCAATTGCACAAGAGAACAGATCATTAACTCAACTCCATTCGATTTTTCTCCCCCATATCAACCCAGTGGAATAGATTCCAAGACTGCTGCGATGTCAAAAATAAAAGATGCACTATCAGGCATACAAACCTCTTTTGAATGGAAACACTCGCGTCAGGATGGATCTCTATTTGATGCTGATGTTAATCTCAAAAGGATAGATATTTCCGGCGAACCCCACCTCATCGCTACCGTACGAGATATCACAAAGATTAAACGGAGTGAAGATGTTGGAAAAGTACTATTAAAAATCTCTCAGGCTGTAAGTACCACCAAATCAATTGAGGAATTGTTTAAAAACATACATAGACAGCTCGGCACATTGATGGATACAAGTAATTTTTATATTGCATTGTACGAAAGCTTAAAAAATGAACTTTCATTCCCCTATTATATCGATGAAGTGGATTCACCTCCGGAGCCTCAAAAATTAAAACGAGGATTGTCGGAATATGTAATCCACACAAAAACACCATTATTCGTCTACGAGGATGGCATTCACGATCTTAACCGGATGGGCAAGATAGAGCTGCTGGGTACACCCTCAAAAGTGTGGATGGGCACTCCTCTGATATCTGACGATGACAAGGTCATTGGCGTGATTGTACTTCAGAGTTATTCCGATAGTAATATGTACAGCAAAGCAGACATGGATATGCTCGTATATATGTCTGAACAAATAGCCATTTCCGTTAATAAAATAGCGAGGGAAGATAAACTTCGCGCATCTGAACAAAAATACAAACGGGTTTCGGGATTACTGGCAGAGTCCAATGCAATGAAAGAATTGCTATTGGATGTAGTGAGTCATGATTTGAAAAATCCGGCAGGCGTTCTGTCTGGGATATCGGAGATCATGCTTTCTGAAGACCCGGATAATGAATTTGCAAATATCATAAATGACAGCAGTAAAAACCTCTTGGCGGTGATTGACAACGCAACCACATTATCGCAAATGGCTCTGGGCGAAAAAGTGGAAACCATTGAAATTGATCTGGTAGAAATTATCAAAAATGTCGCTAATGATTTTGATCACCAATTAAAAGAAACAGGAATGAAATTAGAATTAGCCCTGCATGACAATTTATTTATTCAGAACAATCCGATTATTTCAGAAGTATTTAAAAATTATATCAGTAATGCTCTTAAATACGCGTTGCAGGGAGAAAAAATTATCATCGAGTCCATTTTGGACAAGACAAGTATAACCATTAATGTAAAAGATTTCGGTGCAACAATCCCGGAAAAAGAATATTTATCTGTTTTTAAAAGGGGAATTCAACTGGGATCTGGGATAAAAAAAGGGCGAGGGCTCGGGCTGTCAATTGTTAAAAGAATAGGGGAAGCTCATGGTGGAAAAGTCGGACTAAGGCCGAACACTCCACATGGAAATATATTTTACTTGCAACTCCCGCGAGAAAATTCGAAATAATATGATTAAGGTAGCAAACTGAATGAATAATAAGATAGCGCTAATTGTAGAAGATAATCCTTTAAACATGAGCCTAATCAATATCATGCTTAAGAAATTGAACATAGAATCTATTAAAGCAGAAACCGGTGAGAAAGCGCTACTATTGGTTGAACAAAACTATGTTGACTATCTGCTTTTAGATATTAATCTGGGTTATGGTATATCCGGCATTGCCCTTATGGAAGAACTCCGCAATCAGGAAAAATTTCGTAAAACTCCCATTATTGCAGTCACTGCATATTCTTACCGGGAGCTTGAAAGATACTTTAGCGAAACTGGCTTTTCAGATTATATTGGTAAACCGTTCAAATTTGATCAGCTACAGGAAGCCCTCAATAATGCATAATTGCCGCAACAAATTTTCTACATCTCTGACGTTGACTTAAAAAACGCCAGGACATACTTCCGTGCAATATGACTGACTCTTATTCTTTCATCATTGCTTTGAAAGCGGATTCAATCTTTTTACTGATAGATTTTACTTTTGAAAACATTTTCGATTTCATATCTGGAAAACTGATCGCCAAACGATATTTCGGATCCAGAATAAAAACTTCATTTTCAACAATCAGTAATTCATAAGGTAGGCATGCTGTATGTTTTCTGTCAGCATTGTCCAGCAGAAGGAATATCTCCGATTCCTGTGCCAATTGAATACCAATCAATTGAACGCGTCCCTCGATCACAGTCGTACTGAACACCAGCGATTCATGAGGAGAATTATCGATATTTTTCTCGATCGATGATAAAGCATCACTAAAGCTGTCAAATTCGCCTACTATTAGAGCATCTTCAAAATGAGGGGATCTGGATTTATATCGATATTTATTGATGTTCTCTTCAGTAAAATTTTGTGTAGAACCGAACTCCAAATCAATTCTCATCCTGAATCTGGGTATGGATCGTTTAAGCTCTTTTGTAAATTGAGCGATGGCTGCCCTTTCCCGTTCATACTCATCTTGCAGAAATGCGATTGCCCAATATTCCGGATTCTGGCAGGATACATAAGTCATTTCACCTTTACGTGTAATACCAATTCTGATCCCGCCTAAGTAGCCAGCAGAAGGATTGCTTCTTTCCAAAATTCCGAGAAGTGTTGGATTGGTAACCACAAGAACTTTTTTTTCAAGATTATCCATTGGTGTGTACTGGCCAATAACTTCAAATAAGTCATCCGAGAAAAATAATGATTGTACCAGTTGTGAGGAAGTGGCATCAACGGTTTTTCCGCTTTCACCAATAAAAATATAAGGTTGGATACCTTCTCCAGCCAGAATAGAAAGGTACATGCAGACAGCTATGAAATGTGTAATTCGTATTTTCAAGTATTTATCCTGTTATTTATTGTGGTCGATCGCTCCAAGAGGTTTGCGACCAACCGGTTTTATCATATTTAGTTACGGTAAAATGTTGGAGCCAGTCACCCAGCCATATCAACTTTTTATCCCCTTCATTCTGGATTCCGGTTTGGTGATAATGACCCACAAGGATAATATCATAATTTTCAGTCCATCTCTGTTTGGCAAAATTCATGATTTCAGTTTGAATCCGGTGAGTTGAATCGTCAAGATGATTATGTCGGTTACTGGTGTTTGATACATATTTTGCCAATGCACATCCCCAATCGGCATGGAGCATTCCAAATAAGGCGATGCACCACCGATGACGGATAATCTTTTTCATCAATCGATACCCGTTATCATAAGAAAGTAAACCATCTCCGTGGGTCAGCAAAATTTTTTGACCGTCTATGCTAAAATCAAAATCTCCGGAATGAAAAATAATCCCAGTCTGTTCTGACAAAAATCCAAATTCCCAGTAATCATGGTTTCCAGCAAGAAAATGAATTTCAATGCCGCCGACTGAAAGTTTACGGAGTCTGCAAATGATATCATGATAGTATTTTGGAATAACATGTTTGTAGTCAAACCAGAAATCAAAAAAATCCCCTCCGATAATCAATGAACCACCCGTTTTATGAATCTTATCGAATAAGTTGTACATGAGCTTTCTGCGAGATAATTCCTTCTCATCGAAATTCATCATAAAGTGATTATCTGATATAAAGTATAACGGTTGTTTCATGAGGTCTAAAATTAACCAATTCATCCCGTATGCTCATAATTATTAGAAACATGGCTCGTGTAATATCTAAAGTGCTGAAGGCTTTCTTTATATTTAAATTTATGCACTGCAGAAACGATAGAAACCTTTTAACCTTTTTAAAGGTATAAGGTCTAATTCGTTCATCGTTCACTAAATTACATAATGAAAATAAAGCTGAATATTGTCATCTTCATCACAATCATCGGAATTGTCTACGCACAGTTCGGGCAAAACATTGTGCAATATGACGATCTAAATTGGAATTACATCAAGTCTCCCCATTTCGATATTTATTATTATGGTCCAGGGCTTACACATGCTGAATTTGTTGCCAGCGAAGCAGAAAAGGCTCATGAAAATATTTCTTCCCGTATGATGGGCAATCTGACCCATAGAGTATCAATTATTATTTATAATTCTCATAATGATTTTCAACAAACTAATGTCATTGACGGTTATATGTACGAGGGAATCGGTGGTGTTACAGAATTATTTAAAAATCGGGTTGTTATTCCATTTGACGGTTCGCACAAAGAATTCCAACATGTGATCCATCATGAATTGGTTCACGCCTTTATTAATGATCGAATATATGGCGGAAGTCTCCAATCCTTGCTTAATAGTTCGATTAAATTTGTCATCCCTAATTGGATGGGTGAAGGGCTTGCCGAATATCTGGCCAGCGGATGGGATACCAATTCGGATATGTGGATGCGCGACCTGGCTATCAATGGTGGCGAACTCCCTGACATTGAGAGGCTTACCGGATATTTGGCATATCGCGGAGGGCAATCCGTTTGGAAGTTCATCACGGAGAAATGGGGTGAAGAATCCATATCTGAAATATTCATTCAGATCGGACGTCAAAATAATGTTGATTTGGGACTCGAGTTTGCATTGGGTATTGATAAAGAAGAACTGACGGAACAGTGGCACAATTATTTGAAAAAAGAATATTGGCCGGATGTTGAAGGACGATCCTCGTTAAAAGATATTGCCCGAAAATTAACCGATCATAAAAAGCTAGAAAATACTTACAATATCGCCCCAGCGATGTCCCCTGACGGTAGGCAGATTGCCATCATCTCCAACAAAAATGGACCCATGGCAATGTATCTTATCGCTGCAGAGGATGGACGGTTTATTCGAAAAATCATCCAGGGAGAGAACAGCGCGGAGTTTGAAGAATTACATATTCTTAAGCCTGGCATCACCTGGTCTCCCGACGGAAAACGCGTCGCCTTTGCTGCAAAATCAGGACGATCCGATGCGCTTTATATTGTAGATGTGATCGATGGTCAAAAACAAAAATTCAGATTGCCGGTTGAGGGTATCTTCAGAGCATCCTGGAGTCCGACTAAAAATGAAATCGCATTTATCGGTAATGATGGAGCCACAAGTGATATTTACCTGTTTGATATTGATACTCAATCTTTGACAAATTTAACTCGCGATTGGTTTTCTGATGACATGGTATCGTGGGCGGCCGACGGGGAATCGTTATATTTTGTATCCGACAGAGGCCCAAATCTGGGAACTGGTATGGAAATTACCGACGTTGAGGAATATCCTGTTAAAAACGCCGATATTTACTCAATATCCCGTGACGGGAAACAGATGAACAGGATTACCGCTACGCCTTTTAATGAATCCTATCCGACACTTTCCAATGATGGAAAAATGCTTGCGTATACTTCTGATGAATTCGGGATCAATAATGTGTATATCCTGTCGGATTCAATCTCAACGACCAAACCTATAACCAACTTATTAACTGGTGTATCTCAAATTTCCTGGAGCCGGGATGATACTCAACTTGTATTTTCTGGTTTCGAAGATGGTGGGTACGATATTTACACATTGGAAAATCCAAAAGAGTTTCTTGACGAGAATATTGTCATTAAGCCGGCGAAGTGGATATCAAAAAAAGAGACGCCGAAACCTGAACTCTTATTGAGGGATGATAAGAAGGACAGGATGAATTCGTCCACTTCCTATGAAAATTACGTCTTTTCAAATTATAATTTTGAGCCTGACGTCGATGAACCGGATACTGCACTAGCCAAAACGGAGATACAAGATACGACAGGTGCTTACCACACGTATAAATACAAAACCAGATTTACTCTTGATCTCATTCAACCCTATTACGATTATAGCTCTCAATACAGTCCACAAATGATGGCATTTTTCCTCTGGAGTGATATCCTCGGTGATCACCGGATCTATCTAGGCACCGAAATGGATAATATCTCATTAAAGAATTCAGACTATTTCTTCATGTACCGCTATCTTCCCAATCGGACAGATTTTAATTTTCTCTTTTCCCACAATGCGACGTTAGATTTGGTTTATTTGGAATTACCATACAATGCAGGTGGGAGCATTATTTCACCTGGGAATTATGTTCTACGCTCCAGATTATTAACTTTGGAGTTTCTCGCTTCTCGGCCGTTTTCTCGATTTCAACGATTGGAATATGGTTTGGAATATGCTTACGCTGAACAATCATTATTCTGGGATGAACCGGTTGGTTCAAACGGGGGCTTCCGAACCAGAGAAGAAGTAATTAATTCTTTAACCGTTTCTATCCCAACATTAGGATTGATTTGGGATAACACCAGATGGAGTTATATGTATCCCATTGCTGGCGACCGGATATATGCTCGATTCCAAACCAGTCCAAAGTGGGGTAATAATCAATTATATTATCATACACTCACCATGGATGCGCGCCATTACATTTCTCTTGGAAATGGCATCAGCTTTGGGGGTAGGATATATGCTGGATATAGTGGAGGAAGAAATGCTGAACGGTTTCGGGTAGGGGGTTTACCCTGGTTATTTTCTTCAGAAGACGGATATTATGCGGCAAGTGACTCGTCCAGCTACAAATTGGAGGAAATTTTCTTTACGAAGTATGTTACGCCTGTCAGAGGGGCACAAATTAGTGAGAGATCCGGAAATAAAGCGGTCGTGATCAATCTTGAGCTCAGATTACCGTTTCTCGTGTACTATTTTCCTTCGATAAAGTACCTGGGGCAGATCAATGGTGTATTTTTCACGGATTTTGGTATGGCGTGGAGCGACAAACGTCCGGATATGTGGGTAGGTGATAGTTGGAATTCCGATCCGAATGATTTTGTTTTGACGTACGGCTTGGGACCCCGGTTCATCTTCTTAGGAATGCCCTGGCAACTTGATTATGCATGGGAATATCATCCCAACAAAAAACCGGAACGGATGTGGTATCTGACCATCGGACTTGATTTCTAATATGAAATACAGTTGCTGTTAATAAAACCAATAATCCTTGAAAAACACAGCAATACTTAACTCTTATCGAATTATCGTTGTAATCGGTGCCTCCCCTTTCGGTCAAATTAGAATTTTATCAAAGATTTGTCTCAGTATTAAATGAAATAAAGGGATAAATTTGAACACTGTTATTAGATTCAAAAATATATGGAGTATAAATGAATAAAAAAGACAAGTGCGCGTGGAAAAAACATCGGAAGACTAAAATTCGAAAGAAAAACCTTCTGATTGAATCTCGAGCGAAGAAATCGGTAAAGAAGGAAAAAGTTGAAATTGCTATTGAACCTAAAGAAGTGAAAATAGAAGCCCCAAAAACCGTGGCGAAAAAAGCAACGACTACTGTTAAAAAAACAGTCGCAAAAACTACTGTTAAAAAAACAGTTGCAAAAGCTACTGTTAAAAAAACTACTGCCACCAAAAAGAAAGCAACGGATACGGATAGTTAGGGAAATCCCAGTATAACTATTTTACAATTGCGATGAGCCTGGCAACGGTAAATTACCTTTTTATTACCAGATAATCCGAGGCTCAACGCAGTTCATAACCCCAAAAGTTTATCGTCTATAATTATATTATAAATTTTACGTCCCCACAAAAAGGAAATCAATAATGATCCCTCTTGAAGACTTTTTCAGAAAACCAGATATTGTAAATATTGAGCTGAGTCCTGACGGCAGTCATATTGCCTACATGGCTCCCTATAAACGACGGCTGAATTTGTTTGTTGTGCAAATCCCTTCGATGAAGATCACTCGTATAACCAATGGTACCGATAGAGATATTGCAGGATACATTTGGGCAAATAATGAGCGCTTGGTTTATTTGAAAGATCGGGATGGAGATGAAAATACACGTTTGTATGCCGTCGGATTAGACACTTGCGATACACTTGATATTACGCCTGAAGAAGATGTGAAATGTGGAATCATCGATATTCTTGAGGATGATGATAACCACATTTTGATCCAAATGAACAAGCGTGTTAAAGAAGTCTTCGATGTTTACAAATTGGACGTTAATTCGGGAGAGTTGACTTTAATCTCTGAAAACCCTGGGAATGTGTCAAGTTGGATAACCGATCATGACGGCAACCTGCTACTGGCCACGACCACCGATGGTGTAAATACCGGAATCATTCATAGGATGACGGAAAATGACCCTTGGAAAACCGTGGCTAAATATAACTTCATGGAAGTTGCTACGCCGCTATTTTTTACGTTCGACAATCAATCTATTTTTGTTACTTCCAATGTTGGAAGAGACAAGTCTGCGATTTTTCTCTACGATCTTAATACAGGGAAAGAGACCGATCTGATATTTGAGCATTCAGATGTGGATGTAGAACGATTGATGGTCTCAAAAAAAAGAAAAGTGATCACTGGAACATCATACAACACTGATAAACAGCATTATCATTTCTTTGACGAACAACGACTAAAACTTCAGCAGTTCATCGATGGCAAGTTACCTGATTACGTAAATTTTGTTACTTCGTTTAACCGGGATGAGACTTGCTGTACAATTTATTCCGGTAGTGATCGTACCCTTGGTAGTTATTATTTCTGTGATCTCTCCAATTGGACAATTACCAAATTGTTTGATTTGTCTCCATGGTTGAAAGAAGAAGAGATGGCGGAAATGGTCCCCATCTCATATACAAGCCGAGACGGTCTTCAAATTCAAGGGTATTTGACTTTACCGAAAGACAAAACGCAAGTGCTATTACCGTTGGTAGTAAATCCTCACGGTGGTCCCTGGCATAGAGATGGTTGGGGATTTAACCCTGAAGTCCAATTTCTGGTAAACCGGGGATTTGCAGTTCTCCAAATGAACTTCCGCGGATCAACTGGCTATGGACGCTCGTTCATGAAATCCGCCTTTAAACAGTGGGGATTGACTATGCAGGACGACATCACTGACGGTGTACAATACCTCATCGATGAGGGCATAGCAGACCCTGATAGAATTGCCATCTATGGAGGAAGCTATGGTGGCTTTGCAGTGTTGTCGGGTATTGTGAAAACGCCGAACCTGTACGCCTGTGCTATTGATTTTGTAGGTGTTTCAAACCTATTTACCTTTTTAGAGACAATCCCGCCGTACTGGAAACCATACCTGGAAATTATGTATGAAATGGTGGGGCATCCTGAAAAAGATAAAGCGCTATTTACACAAGTATCACCCGCATTAAATACCCACAAGATCAAAACCCCTCTTTTTATTGCGCAAGGTGCAAATGATCCCAGGGTAAAGAAAGACGAATCGGATCAAATGGTTGCAGCGCTTAAAAACCGCGGAATTGATGTTGAATACATGGTTAAAAATGACGAAGGGCATGGTTTCCGCAATGAGGAAAATATGTTTGATTTCTACCGTACCATGGAACGTTTTTTACAGCTGCATATCCCAACAAATAGCTAGAGAAGCTACTTGAACCCACTGTTTCAACTTGAGAAAACCGATCAAGATACTTCTGCTCGTGCAGGTCTGATCCATACCGATCATGGAATTTTGGAGACACCCTTTTTTATGCCCGTGGGTACCCATGGTGCTGTAAAGACCCAATCCTCTCAGGAAATAAAAGAGATGAGCAGGATTCTTCTCAGCAACACCTATCACCTGTACCTACGGCCCGGAACCGATATTTTAAAAGCCGCTGGTGGTTTACACGGATTCATGAATTGGGATGGTGCTATTCTCACAGATTCCGGTGGATTTCAGATATTTAGTCTCCCGGGGCTTCGCAAAATTTCAGATGATGGCGTGACATTTCAATCTCATTTGGATGGATCCAGCCATCATTTGACACCCGAAAAAGTAGTAGACATTCAGAGAATTATCGGGTCCGATTTTATGATGATGCTGGATATTTGTCCTCCCGGTGATGCAGATCGAGCAACATGGGTCGAGGCATTGGAACAGACAACCCGTTGGGCAAAAAGAAGTATGACTCATTTCCGAAATACTGATCCGATTTATGGTCATCATCAGGTTATTATGCCCATTGTACAAGGTGGCACGGATTTGAACTTAAGAAAACAATCCGCGAATGAACTGATGCAGCTCGATGCCCAAGCCTACGCCATCGGAGGATTGGCAGTGGGTGAACCCAAGAATGAAATGCTGGACACCGCCCAGTTCACATGTGAAATTTTGCCCCCTGACAAACCACGGTACCTGATGGGCGTGGGAACTCCTGCTGATCTCGTGCAGAATGTAGCCCGGGGTGTGGATATGTTCGATTGCGTGATGCCTACTAGAAACGCCCGGAACGGTCAATTATTTACCTTTGACGGGAAAGTAAATATCCGGAATTCAAAATGTCAGAATGACTTTTCGCCCATTGACTCTAATGGATATTCTGAAATGTCAGAACAATACAGTCTGGCGTATCTCAACCATTTATTCAAAACCAATGAAGTATTGGGACTTCGGATCGCAACACAACACAATCTGACGTTTTATATTCATCTGATGACTTTGATGCGAGCGAATATCCTCGAAGGTACCTTCTCATCATGGTCAAAGGATTTTCTTCAACGATTTGAATCGAAAGATTCATGACCGAAATTGTTGTTAGAGTAATAGATTGTCATATCTGTTTTATAAATTCGGGAGTACCGGAATTTTTGTTATTGAAGAGAGCGGATGATCAAATCTATCCGGGAATCTGGCAATGTGTCACCGGTAAAATCAAACTCGGCGAAAAACCGTACCAAACTGCCCTGCGTGAACTGACCGAAGAAACCGGATTATCAGCTAAAAAATTATGGGTGGTCGATCAGGTAAATCATTACTATGAAGCGGGAGAAGATCGGATGAATTTGATCCCAATTTTTGGCGTAGTGGTTAATTCAAAGGATGTGAACCTTTCAAAAGAGCATTTAGATTTCCAGTGGTGCTCTATCGATGAAGCTGATAGACTACTGCTATGGGATCAGCAAAAATCTGGCGCGCAGAAATTTGATAAAATGCTGACAACGGAAAAAAATAAACTACGATTTACGGAAGTCACTCTTTAAACACGAGTTTCAAAAACTATTTTATCATCACATATTGTGATCTTTCTGAAAACATAACTTTACTAAATTCACTGTCAAATATTAAGGAAAAAGCATGAGTAATCGAGAGTTCAATGCATATATAAGTCAAAAAATCAGTGTGTCACCTGAAATTATTATCTTAAGAATAGTCCCGGATGGATGGGATCTGCCGGAATTCGACCCAGGTCAATATGCGGTTTTGGGACTTCCCGGTTCTGCACCGAGAGTAGAGTTATCCGACGCAGACGAATCTCCTGTTGATCCCGACAAATTTATTTTAAGAGCCTATTCTGTCGCATCCGCATCCCGTCAAAAGGAATATCTTGAGCTGTACGTTACTTTAGTTCGATCAGGCGCACTTACTCCACGATTGTTTGCTCTAAATCCCGGGGATAAAATACATTTAGCTCCCAAAATTAAGGGTGTGTTTACCATCAATGAATTACCCTCTGATCTCAACTTGGTTCTGATGGGAACTGGAACTGGACTTGCACCTTATATGAGCATGATCCGAAGCTGCATCAGACCGGGTGAAAAGCGAAAATTCGCTGTGGTACATGGCGCACGCCATTCATGGGATCTGGGCTATCGTTCAGAGTTGATGACCATTCGGAATATAACCGATAACTTAGCGTACATTCCAATTATCAGTAGGCCCAAACTTGAAATGGTTCCATGGGCTGGTGAAGTAGGATATGTCCAGCAAGTATGGGACCGCAATCTCATTTCTGACCAATGGGGATTTCAGCCAACACCAGAAAATACGCATGTTTTTTTATGCGGTAATCCGGGGATGATCGAATCTGCAGTGACCTTGCTTGCCAGCCATGGATTTAAAGAACACTCAAAAAGATCACCTGGTGAAGTCCACCTTGAAAAATATTGGTAATACTGTAACCAGGCTTTTTCAGTTTTTCTTATCGTGTGGATGCTGATTTCTGCTGCGAGTTTTACTTACCATATTTATTGTAAAGACATACTAAATGGCAGAATCAGACATTTCAAAAATAAAACTTACCCCTTTTGAAAAAGAGAATATTCCCCTTCTTATTCAATGGATACAGACGCCGAAATTTCTTTTGCAATGGGCCGGGCCTGGATATTCATATCCTCTCACCGAAGAACAGGTTTTAGCTCATATTTTTAGTTCATCCGTTTCCAGTGGAAAGACAGTTATTCTTAAAGCCGTTCTTTTTGATTCAGGTGTGACCATCGGTCATGGTGAAATTCTGGGGATTGATACGTACCAACAGGCTGCGGTATTGGGCAGGATATTGATCGGTCCGGATGAATATCGGGGTAAAGGATACGGTCTGAAACTTGTTCAGGCGCTGACCTGGTATGCATTTGAAAATTTTCCTATCCATAGGTTGGGATTAAACGTATTTTCTTACAACACTGCTGCCATTGAATGTTACCGTAAAGCCGGATTCATAAAAGAAGGCGAACTCCGTGATGCCCGCTATTTCGAAGGCGAATTTATCTCTGCCACCATCATGAGTTTGCTTCGACCACAATACACCCAACTTTACAAGCAGGAGGATCATTATTGCGACAAAAAGCAGTAGTGTTAATTTATCTGACATGAGTAAAGATACGATTTTTTCAAAACCGCTGATATCTGTCAAAGAATTTGTATTCGATGAATCCGTCACAAAAGTCTTCCCTGACATGATCCAACGATCAGTTCCCGGGTATGAACTGATTATCTCGACGATTGGGATGTTTTCTAAAAAATATGCTCAAACGGGTACAAATCTTTATGATCTGGGATGCTCCCTGGGTGCGGTTACTATGGCTATGGTGAAAGATCTCCCGTTTGAGGATTGTCGTATTTTCGCCATCGATAATGCGCCGGCAATGATCTCGAAACTTCGCAAAACAATTGAACAGTTCGAATGTCCCATTCCTGTGGAAACCATCGAAAGCGATGTTTGTAATATACAAATAATTAACGCCTCTGTCGTTGTGCTGAATTTTACGCTACAGTTTATCGATCAGCAGACGCGCTTCAATCTCATTAAACGGATTTATAAAGGACTGAATCCGGGTGGGATATTGATCCTTTCGGAAAAAATAACCCATGATGACATTGACGAGGAAGATTTCCACGTTGGCCAGCATCTGGATTTAAAACGATACAACGGCTACAGCGATTTGGAGATCAGTCAAAAACGTACTGCCCTCGAAAATTTTCTTATTCCGGAATCAATTGATGCGCACATCGATCGTTTACGTAAATCAGGTTTCCAACACCCCAGAGTCTGGTTTAAATGCTTTAATTTTATTTCCATTTTCGCAAAAAAATGAATTCATTCTCTCATCTCTTTCAACTTCTTGAACAGACACGGTTCAAACCTCACATCGATACTCTGCAGGTACGTCTTGAATTTGCGGAAACCCAATTTGACCATGGTGAGAAAATAAATTGGCAATCAATTCTGCAATCATTGCCTGAAATTTCCCCAAATGACTACCGCTTGGATCGGGACATTATTTCGATTGACACAGAATCTGATATTTCAGATGAACAGCAAGTCAAACTGGAGGCCAATCTCCGTCAACTTCATCCCTGGCGGAAGGGTCCATATCAGATCTTCAACATCTTTATCAACAGTGAATGGCGGTCTGATTATAAGTGGAATCGGTTAATTCCGCAGATCAAGCCTCTGAAAGGAAAGCGAGTTTTGGATGTAGGCACTGGCAACGGATACCACTGCTGGCGTGCCCGTGGTGAGGGAGCTGATCTCGTTTTGGGGATCGAGCCTCAAAGGCTTTGCACCGTCCAATTCCAGGCAGTCAAAATGTATCTGTCTGACGAACCTGTTTTCGTTGTCCCTCTTGCGATGCAGGAATTCCCCGAAGCATGCAAAACCTTTGATACCGTTTTTTCTATGGGCGTTTTTTATCACACTCGGTCACCAATCGACCATTTGATTCAATTGCGGTTAGCGTTGATACCCGGCGGTGAGTTGATTCTCGAAACACTGGTAGTTGAGGGTAATCATGAAACTGTATTGATCCCGGAAAATCGATATGCAAAAATGAGAAACGTCTGGTTTATCCCATCTGTTTTGATGCTGGAAACAATGCTGAAACGGGCGGGCTTTTCGGATATACACTTGGTAAATCTGAATCAAACAACGACGGACGAGCAGCGATCCACAGACTGGATGACTTTCGAATCGCTCACAGATTTTTTATCTCCCAACGACCCACAAAAAACCGTTGAAGGGCACCCTGCTCCCCTGAGAGCAATCTTTATCGCAAAGGCGCCCGAATAATGGACTGGACGCTATGACCATGCCACTGTTTGAATCCTGATACAGGATGAGAAATATCAATGGGTGTTTTCGGAAAAATCGATTCCTCCATCCTATGAATTTGCTGTAATTCACCAGAAACCGAATAACTGTAAACCGCAAGGAAATATGATTCGTCGACTGAATTATAAATATTGATTACGATCTCCGGTTGACTGTCCGTATCAATATTTTCCACATAGGGTCCAATCATTAAGCCGGTAAAAACCTCACTTTGCCATATTGTTTCTCCGGTCAATCCATTGAGAATGAAAAAGGAACAGCTATCACCTGTCAGATCATCACTGATATTTTGTCCCGCCACAATTTCACTGATACCGTCTTCGTCCAAATCACTGATATCCACCCAAGATAATTCACCATCATAATTGGTAGATACCCATATCGCGTCGGAATCACCGGTTTCAAATACCTGAAGATTGAATGACAGAGAATCAAGTTTCGCTCCAGCAATAATCGCTTCATAAATATCGTCCCCATCCACATCCGTTAAATCCTCCAGGGTTAGGACATCGGTCTCTGCATCATACAGATACCATATTGCATCCCAAGCTTGTGATCCGTCGTAAACAGAAATTGAATTTCCCCATTCCTTGGTGAGATCAGGAACGCCATCTTGGTTTACATCGAATAAAATATGTCCATATTCCCACACATCCTGTGTCACCGACCATTCTTCCTGATAGTCCATGAGAAATTCGGGAGGTATTGAGATAATAAGTTGAACCGTCGAAACAATGTCTAGCACATCTAGTTGTCCATCCTGGTTCAAATCAATACACGCGCTTAAAATTGCATCGCATGAATTAAGTACGCAGGATACTAAACTGACAACGTCCAGCACATTGGTACTGCCATCACCTGTGATATCCCCTTCCAGACACCCGGAACCAACAGGGCTAACAGAGTGAAGCGTGTAAAGTTCGTTCGTTAAATCATACCGGTTAAATACGATCTCCTGTATCCCGTTATTATCCGGGTCACCTGCATACACACCATAGAGATACCCTGAAATGAGCTCGCTGATCCATTCGATACCACCGGAGGCGCTATTCATTACCACAACGTAGCTGAAATATTCATCAAGGTCACTATCGTAATCACTAACTCCCAAAATGATCTCCTGCACGCCATCAGCATCCATATCTGCAATATCCATCCCGGCAACATACCCAGTGAACTCCATTGATTGCCAATCTGATAACGGACTACCAATGGGTAACGCCTGCACATTGAAGGACAGTGAATTGTAGTAATTTTCCGCAAGGAATATGCCCTGTGCTGACTCACCATTCGCCAGTTCTATCACCTGAATCAGAGTAAAATATTCGTGATCCTGATCTTCGACTGCCCATGCAACTGACCAGTTATTTCCACCGTCATACAAAGTAACCGTGTTCAAATATTGTTTTGTCAATTCGTGGATCGTATCCTCATTTATATCAAAATAAGAATGCCCATACTCCAGATCGTATTGATCTATCTGCCATTCGATTTGGAATTGAGCGGTGGTTGTAGAAACAATAATCAGCATCGTGAGAATATTTCTCATTGTTGAAGGGATTCTTTTCATTTTTTGTGATGAATTTTGAGAAGAGACATTTTTTTATCGGGATTATCCATGAGCGAAATTTCCACTATTCCCCGATGGATGTCAATCAGTACGCGTCTGTTTCCGGAGATAATGTCCCACAGGTGATCAGATGAAGATACCCTGTGAACATTGCCATCTTTCCATTTGAAGCCATCCATTAGAATTTTAGGCAGGATCAACCGTTCACCCACAACATCGATCCACAATGAGGGATTGATCAGCGATGGATATGTTTTAAAATCGGGTTTTATCTCGATAAAATGAGGCATATCGACGATGTGCCACAATCGGTTATCTTTTCCTATAATGGCCGGATTGCCAAACTCGTCTGTGGAAAATAGCAGACTTTCTTTAAATTTTAAGAATGATTTATGGACGGTGTACACCCAAATTTCCGATTCTTTTCCCAGCAATGTCCAGACGGTTTCCTCATCGGATTCAATGGGTGAAACCACAACATTCGTTTCCGGAATAAAGTGTGTGCACGGCACCCCTTCGATGACGCCTTCTGAAAAATTAGTTGGGATGGTATCTGCCGATAATTTCCCTGTATTTTGTAACTGAAAATGGATGTGCGGAACTGGTGATCTGCCGGAATTTCCACAATATCCGATGACCTCACCACGCTGAACATACTGCCCGGGATAAACCGTTACACTGCCATTTTTCAAATGGCTTATTTCACTGAACTCGCCATTTTGATGATCAATGATCACATAGTTTCCCCAGTTCTGTTCAGTGTTGGCAGTTTGTGGCGGATTGTCAATGACCCGGTTCTCCATGGCGTACACCATCCCTGGTGCTGGCGCCAATACCGGGAGTCCAAATGCGAAATAGTCTTCTATCTGACTACCCAGCCCTCTGGACTGACTTCCGGCATTATCCCGAATCACGAAATCCCAAGCGTATCTACCGGAATCTTTATGCGTCCACTCACCATTGTTTCCCTGAAGCACCGACCATTCCCCGATAAAGGGTAGGGTTAAAAGGGTTTTCTGCCGTGTAGATTGAAGCACCCACCGACGATGCCACCGTAAATTAGATTCGGGACTTTTGATGAGATAAAGGGGTACCGGCACCAATCGAGAGTGTCCACCCAGCACAATATTTTTCAGGGGAAAAAGAACCATAATCGCCACCAGATTAAACGGAAATACCAAAATAGGCAGATCAAAGTACTTCAGAAGCGGAGCCGTACCAGCTTCTACCAATCCAACCATCACAATTGCGACTGACATGAATAAAAAAGCTCGCCAGCTTGACACCAGAAAAAATCCACCCAATGCTAATGCAATAAGAACATAATTCAGTCCGTGAAACCCAGCCAGAGAACCATGGATAATCACATAAATGGTCATCCCGAGAATACCACCCCATAATCCGGCGATAATCGAAATTCGGGAATAAATGGCGATGGAGACCAGCACAATGACGCCTGAAATAAGATTTTCCTGGAAGAAAATACTCCCAAACATTTTAATGTATTCAAAAAGCGTTAAAGGAAGAACATTAAATAGCCAGAGATCGAACTGTTTCAAATACAAAATTGATGACAATGCGGAGTCATTGAGAGATGCTGTACCCGGAATCAAAAGGAGAAGCCATACCGTTGCAGTAAAGGGAATACTTAATACTGGCAAGTCGTACTTTGCAAAATATCCCGCTAAAGCGACTGCCACCATACCGGTCATGCCTGCACCCAGGATAAGCAGTATCCAGATATTTCCTGTTGGATCACCGTACTTTGCCAGCGCCAATCCTACCAATATGCCGTTCACACCGAAAATACCACTGTCGCGTACAGCTCCGATAGGATGCAGCCATCGGGCGGTCAGATTCGATATAAGATTTCCCAAAATGCCCATCGCCCCCGCCATAGGATGATAGAATGTGGCGAGCATCAGAAGCGTTGACGGAATCGGATGCGGAGCAAACGCAACAACGCCATATGACTTCAGACACGTTTTGAAGAGTGTCAATATTTCAGTGGTGATGTTGGTGAATCCTTGTTTCACAGATCGCTTTATTTTCAGAAGTTGAGTGGTTAATTTTTATTCGCAATTGAATACGTATTAAATTCTTTAGGAACACTCTCCATTTCCTGGACGTACTCTCGGGTCTCGGATGCTTTAATGAGATGAATTTTTCCGTTATCAATCGCTATCACTGCTGGTCGTAAGTAGATAAACTGCCAGCTTTGACTCAAATTATAGGCACCAATATGAGGAATCACCAGTAATTCGCCGCGACGGAGAGGAGGCAAAACCGCATTTTGCCGCAAAACATCGATGTTCATGCATAATCCGCCGTAGAGAATGGTGTCCTCCAATGTCAATCCGGAATCCTGCACTGTCTGGCAATTATAATTGTACCACTGAACCGACGACAGTACATTCATACCTGCATCCACAATAACCCCGCGTTTTCCCCCGGGCAGTCTTTTTTGTGATACGACTGTTGTGATCATGGAGATAGGCTCATCCACCAGCGCCCTCCCCGGTTCAAGAAACAGCCGCGGCGCTTCGGCGGCCTGAAACGGACCTTTTAGCAGGATCGGACAAATAGCTTCTGCGTACTGGTCGAATGTGGGGCACGTATATTCAGCAGATTGCCACGCCCAATTCAATGTATTGTGGGACGCATATCCGCCCCCCATGTCCCAGTATTTCAGTTTGATACCCAGTTGTTCTTTGATAACTGTATAAAAATTGACGAGCCCTTGCGCAGCCATAGAATAAATATTCACATCATCCACGTATGTGCCCACATGGATGTGCAGACCTTTTACGTCCAGTTTTCCCCCGGATTGAATTCGTTTTACCGCTTCATAGGCGTGGCCGGCTTCAACATTAAATCCAAATTTATGCCACGGCGGATTGTTCAGATCCATGTTGACTCTCACGCCCACGGGGAATTTTCGCCCCAGTTCATCTGCTACCTCTTCGCAAACCTGAATCTCGTCATAATTGTCAATATTGACCATGGCTCCATCTGTGAATGCTCGTGCTAGTTCATCTCGGGTCTTGTATGGACCGTTAAAGATAATTTTTTCACCCGGCATAGCAAGATTCCGGGCAATGTCGTATTCGAATCCCGAGACCACCTCTGCCAAGGCACCTTCAGAATGTAAAATTGAACAGACCGCCTTCAGATAATTCGTTTTGTAGGAATAAGCGATCCGCGCACCGGGATAGCGTGTGCTGAATGCTCTGAACATGTCCTGATAGTTCTGACGGAGTTGTTCAACGGACAGCACATACAGGGGTGAGCCGTATTCATTCACCAATTCTTTCACATCAAAACCATTGAGTCGACTCATTGGAACCGTCGCAGGAGGACGTCCATATTTATTCGTCACCCCTACGGAGTGACGGACGATTGTGGGTTTTACATAACTTTTCTTTTCTTGTTTCATATTCTTGGCTTCGTATTTATTCAGATGATTTGTAATGTAATTCGCCGAGCATGGTGAGGTTTTCGATATAATCCATGGGGCAGACCAGATCCGTGGCATGGCGGACAAAACAGATGCCCGATTTTGCCGGTGCCATGGGAGAAACCGTTTTATCCATTGCCAGCTCAATCACCATTTTAGGTAGGTTTTGATCTGCGCCGGTACTCAAATATATCCATGCTGGGAATCGCGGATTGATTTCAATGAGATTATATTCCCCTGTTTTTTTATCCTTCAGAATTTCCACTTCACAGGGGCCTGACCATTTGAGTTTTTTCAATATTCGACGGGATAATTCCATAAGTTGTTCATTTTTGAGAGTGACAGCCGCCCACGCTTTTCCTTTATCTGTGAGCCGGGTCTTGCGTATAGGGACTGCGCCCAGCAAATCTCCGTTTTTATCACTTACACAGCAGACGTCGAATTCTTCCGAATCCAGTTTTTTCTGAAGTATCATCGGCAGTCCCCATTTCAAACGGAGTAGTTCAAAATACTGGTGAACGTCCTCCATGGATTTGCAGGTATACGCCTCGTAGTACACGCCTTTGATCATGAGAGGAAAACCGATTTTTTTTACGGCAGCCTTCAATTCACCCGGGTCTTTGATGACGATAGTTTCCGGGTATGGGATATTTTCAGATTCGCAAAATTCCGCCAGTTGTGATTTTGAAATTCGGTCGGTTATATGTTTCGGCGGTATGAACGTGGCTATCCCGAGTGATTTTAGTTCCGGTGCGATTTTCTGAAAAACTGTCAATTCGCTATCCAGAGTTGGGATGATCACATCTATCTGTTCCTGTTGGTGAATGTATTGCAGGCGTTCGAGAAATGCTTTACTACCGGTGTTCGGATAAGGGATGAGATAGGCATGGTCCAGCAGGCCTTCATCGTAGATACCGGTGTCGAGCACATCATACGCCAAGCCGATGATCTTCCCATCCCATTTTTTGGGATGATGGAGACATCGAATGACGCCCAATCCTGGCGCTGGATTATCTGCCGCATGGAGGCCTGTTATTGCAACATTTAAACTCATAGATCGATGAGTCCCAACTCATTCAACTGTCGGAAAAAATCGTCCAGGTCTTTACGAGCGGTTTCTTCAATTACTTCAAACTCATCTAGCATTTTCTCCATGATTTGTTTGGATTTTTGTCCAGACTGCAATTGTCGGAAGATAAACTGTCCCGTGGTGTTCAGAGTGTATGTCAAGCCGGATCCGTGGTCAAATAGAAATCCGTTTTCGCTCAGTGTAACTTCGGATTTAAAGATTTCAGACATGGGTAATTCTCCTATTTCGCATAGCCGTTTAATTGAGTGAGCAAGCCTGATTTATACACCAGTAATCCGTCAAGGTGGAATCCGTTTGCCTTGCACCAAAAGCAGTAGTCGAGAGTGCAATCTACTTTATCCACTCTTTTTTCCCAGAGTGCAATTTCGAAACTCCCATCAAGAAATATCTGATCCACATCAATCTCTTTTGAAATGGAATGATCGGTGATCTGAATGATCTGGTGGGTCCCGTCTGTCTCGGGATTCTGGGTATTGTATGGGTAAAAGGAGATGCCCAGCCAAGCGTTATCCTGTTGGACATAACCGTTGAGGATCACTTTTACCGGCCAGCCGGTATCCGCATTCACCACGATTTGTGCCGTCATTGATGAATCGGTTTGTGATATCGCCAAATGGAAGAATAGTCCAATAAAGAGTAAATACTTTTTCATATCAAATTTCTCAAAATCGTAGTTGAAGGCCAATTGCCCAATAGTTTACATAATATAATTCAGATGTCTGATTGGAATCATACCGGTGATTTGATACAATTCCTGTCAGTGTCCAATGTGTTGTCATTCTCCATGCAGTGCGCAGGTTGAGAACATCCGTCAAAATATCAGGATTGTTATCCAGTAATAACAGGGAGGGATCCACCGTATATCGGCCCTCGCCCTTACTATAGTAAACAGATGTAGTGATGGATTCTGTCACCGTCCAGTCCCAGTTGATTGAAGTGGAAAAATAAGTGTCGTGAGGAAACTGATGCTGTATCATCCCCATTCTGAAGATATGCTCACCCCACCGCTTGGACAGAAGTAGGTTGAATTGATCGAAATTTTCCTGTTCATAGAATGAATATGACAGTGTCGTGTCGGGATAGCTATTATATTCGTACTGATCGACGTAATCAAACACGTTCACATATTTTGAGTTCAAATACGAAACAGAGTATCCAAACCAAGGAAGATCACCCATGATCTGGAATCCCGTTACCCATCCAGAAGGCTCTGATCTGACAACCCGGTGGAGAGTCAATGTGTCGGGATAAAAAACGATTTCCATGGTATCCAAAATCACAATGCTCCCGGAGGTGAATCGTCCAAGAATCCCACCGATACTCAAACCGGCATTGATATAAAAATTATCCCTGCCGAATAAATTGGTTTGTTTATATTGATATAATCCATCAGAAATGGTGATATCTTCGATGGAAACCGTAAAACGGTCTTTGCTTCGTTTATCCATTGAAAAGTAAAAAGCATTGGAAATATAATCACCACTTGATGAGTACTTCCCTTCGGTGTGATATGTGGAAAGAGAGACATTCCACGGGTACAGATTAATCTGAATAGGCGGATGGTCTGCACCGGACAAAAATCCGGAAACAACCAAAATTAGGCTGAATAGTTTGATGTGATTGGTCATGATATGGTGATAAAAAATTCGACAAATATGTCATTATTGACAATTCTATGGAATGAAAGTTAACCCATAAAAAGTATTTAATTTCCGGAAAAGTGATCCCATTTCCCGATTTGATGAGCGCTTTATGCACGGATTATTGCGATTGGGATAATCACTGTTTATCATCCTAAAAATGGATTAGATTTCACCTCATTATAATTCCGGGAAATTCCATGAAATATTACGTATTGGTAAATCCACATGGCGGATTAAAAAAGGGTAGGCGTCTCCTGGAGCAGGTGAAGCCGATTTTCCAACGCGCGGGATTTGAGCTGACCATCATCGACAGCACCTTCGCAGGACACATCCGCGAGCTTGCACATCAACTTGATTATACCGGCTACGATGGATTCATCGTCATCGGCGGTGACGGTTCCATGCATGAAATGGTGAACGGAATGCTGTCCCGCTCCGACCAGAAACAGATGCCCATCGGACTCATCCCCGGCGGTACCGGTAATTCATTTTTGCACGATCTCAATCTCTTAAACCCCATCAACGCAGCTGAAGCCATCGTCAACGGATTTACCCGACCTATCGATGTGATGGAAATCTCCATCAACCAAATCAAGCGGTATGCTTTTAATATTGTGGGGTGGGGACTGGTCACCGATGTGGGAAAACATGCAGAAAGATATCGCTGGATGGGTGAAAGACGTTACACGTTTACCAGCGTTCTCGAAGTTCTAAATCTCAAACCCCGTCCTGCGCAGCTGGTCTTTGGAGATAATAAGATTATTGATGACTTCACGATGATCATCGCCTGTAATACCTGCCACACAGGTAAAGGTATGAAAATGGCACCGAAATCAAAGTTGGATGATGGATTGGTGGATTTAGTGATCATTCGATATGGTGCTACGCGATTGAAATTGCTGACGACCCTTCCTAAAATATTTGACGGATCCCACATTTATGATCCGATTGTGGAATACCATCAGGTGAAAGAATTTTCCTTGACCCCGAAAGTGGATGAGACTCTGAATATCGATGGTGAGTTACTGGGATCAACGCCCATCCATGTGAAAGTCATTCAACAAAAAATTACCGTTTATGATCGGGAGAAAAAATGATAATCAAACCGTATTACACGTATCGCGCACTGGTGGTATCTGTCTATGATGGGGATACCTGCACGGTGGATATCGATCTGGGGATGGGTGTCTGGGTAAGGGGCGAGAAAATTCGTTTATACCGTATCAATACTCCCGAAGTACGGGGAGACCAACGCGATGACGGACTGATATCACGTGACCGCTTGCGGGAGCTCATCGACGGAAAATCCATCATTTTAGAAACCATCAGGGACAAAAAAGGAAAGTACGGCCGCTACTTGGGCGAGATATGGTTGGAAACCGAGGGAGGCGACCCGGTGAATATTAACGATCTGCTGGTGTCAGAAGGATTAGCGGAATACAAAAAATATTGAGTTAGTCGTTGTACAATGGTACAGTTCATAGCGACGAAATCGTTGTTTTATGAGTTAAACTGTTATCGGAAGCATTGGCAAGATATACTATTGGGAAAGTTTTTGCTAGTGTATCGGCTCGCGCAAATTGCGAATTGATTTGGCTTTTGGTGCTGGTATGGTGGTTTGGTTTATTCATGCTGGTGAAATGGATATTTAGTTGCCCAACAAAGTGTTAGAGATTGATCGCTCTCGCTCACTGGGACACCGTAAAAAACACGGCCTCACTTAACACAACGTTAGATTTTCATGAAAGGAACACGATGTATGCTCAAAATTATGATTTTTCTTTTGATAGTTTCATAGATGACATAAAAAACGATGAGACGATTATTATGGAAAATATCAGAAGTCACTGCTTTAATGTTATAGATAAAGTAAATAAAATTCCTAATAGCAGATTAACAAGAGATCAACAATATTTACTAACACATTATATAACATGCATTAATGGGTTGGCGAATTTTCTTGTTAATGGGGATTCTTCAAACAGTATAATTATTAATAAAGAATATATTAAAATACGAGAATTATTAATTGCTAGGTCTAACAAAATAAATTAAATCTTAAATTACTTTATTTTGATCCTGATTTTACTCAAATCCTCACGCTTGTAAGAAGAATTTTTACTGGATTGCTTTATATCATCCATCCGGGATTCCGATGATCGAAGGGCTCACTGTTCATCTGCAACCACCACTTCTCTATTTTCATGTATCAAAAATCCCAGTCGGGTGAGGGTTGCGGTAATCGAAAGATATCATCTAACCGCAGGATCAGCTCTTCTGGTCCGTCCAGCTTTGAATCAAAAATCTGAACGCCTTGTGTTTCTCGGGTAGAAGTCGGTGACTTTTTTCAGGCAATTTTTTAGACGCTTAAATTTCGTTATGAGACAGATGTGGATTGGCCACTCTCTATAAAAAACTCCAATCTTTTTACATGTCGTCTTATTTCTCTCTCTACCCGGTCAAAGTCAGGTAAGTCTTGGATTTGATTTACCAATGAAGCTTGCCACATACCTTTATACTGGGGGAGACGCTGGTTAAGTTTGTTCGGGAATTGGGTTGAGTCGAGTTGTTTATTACCACATTTAGTTTTGAATTCATTGATGTAACATGTGATGTCCATATTATGTACTTCCAGTAAATACCAGATGTCATAGAAATCCCTTGCCTGCATGCGCTGAAGAACAGACCGCATCTTTTCTACCAGTATTTCTTCAAGTGGGTAGCAAAGGAGTTGATGATCTACCTGATCTGTATAACCCCGAAAAACATCATGCATCACAGGTTCAAATACTAACCGTTCGCTTCTTGAAATATCAACTTTTACCTTTTTATTAGCCCCTTTACCACCGAGCGGACCGGTATAGCTTATGTAAAAATTGATGCCGCCATCTGCGTGCTGATTATCATCAGTGATTTCAAGCGGAATATTAGCCTCATCTTTTATGTATTCAAATACTTTTGTAAACCATTCAAAAATTTGTTCGTTCGATATGTTATTCTCAAGTAATGTAAAATCAAGGTCTTCAGAAAATCGGTAATCTTCGAAATACACTTTTTTTAAAACGGTACCACCCTTAAAAACAATAGCTTTAGATAGTATCTCACGTTGGGCAATACCTTGAAGTATCCAAGACAGGATATAATCTTTTTCAATCTGCTGATCACGCACACCAACGCCACGTGCTATTTTTTGTATTTCACCTGGTTTGATCATGTGTAAATAGCAGACCGGATAGTTTCTGTTTCTAAATTTTGTTGAATACTCCAACGACTGATCATCTTGCCAGATTTTGGCAGTTCAGTATCCAATAGCACATACGAAGCGGTTTTAACTTTACGTAGTTGTTTGGTTATCCCTGTTTCTATCTTAAGTGTTTCAAGAAGGAACCCCAGCCTTTTGATGACTGCCTGCGATTTGAATCGCTCAGCATATTCAAGCAAAATGTCGAATTTTATTTTGTTCTTTGATGCGTACATGGCTTTCGCCACCTCCACAATGCCTCCTGCATAGTTTGGTTTGAACAGACAGTCGATGATTGTTTTTTCCAAGTCCGAACATTGTACTTTATTGAAGTTATCAATCCAAACTTTTTTTGAACCAAAATAGTGCTTTTCATTATGGTAGATGAATTGAAACGATACATTTTTAATTTTTAGGTTTGACGGTCGGAACTGGTTGGCTACAACAATCTGCTCTTTTAAAGATGGCTGAGTGATCAGATGATGAATTTGTAAAGCGGAATAATAACCAATATAATAGTCTGTTTTTCTTACCAAATGTTTTGCAACCAGATGCCAGTCGGGCATGAAGGTTTCCGCTACTTGTTCATAAGGTATAATATAGTATAATCCTTTTTTTAGTCGCATCAGAAGTCCCCTTTTTACCATGTCACTTAACAACTCTCTTCGAGCACCTTCACTTGAGTTTGGTAAGGCAATAACTGCATTAGAATAATCAAAACAATCTTTATTCAATTGATTGAAGTAAGTTAGGATCTTATTTGATTGTGTTGATATGTATTTATTTTTCATAGTATAAAAGTCAGCTTTGACCTGACCATGGTGATACAAATAAATATTTCGTTCTTCATTAAATATGTTGGTAAAAATTTATGCTTTGAAGTTAAATAGTCAGCTTTAACCTGACATAATAAATATAAAACATAATTAGTTAAGATTCAGAGCTTAAAATTAACATATTTTAATTGTGTTGAAGTACACCCCTAATGCTTGGCGCATGCCTGTATGCAGACAGGGCTCACTGCTTCACTGCCTCTGCAACCGTCACTTCTCCCTTTTCCCATATCAAAAATCCCAGTCGGGTGAAGGTTGGGGTAGTCGAAAAACATCATCTAACCGCAGGATAAGTTCTTCTGGTCCGTCTAATTTTTCGGTGAGTCGTAATCCTGATGCAGGGACGGCACCCAGCCATAACCGGGAAAATGCGCTGACCGTTGCTGTCAGTGTAGGCAGATCATCCCGGATACCCGATTCGACGGCAGATTCCTTCCCCAGCGTGATCGTATAATTCCCGGAAATTCCATGCCATTCTACTGAATCATCCAGATATTTTTCGATAGGATCGTACAAATGTAAATTGAAGTTGAGCGCTTCACCATTGGTATGAACGGCGGAGATACATTTGGCGAGATTGCAAATCCGGAGTTGCCAGTACGCCACTGCCCGATTCTGGTGCTCATATACGGATTTATGCGTAATCTGCCCGTAAGAAAATGGTTTTTCCAAAAAATCCTGAAATTGTAACCCTTTCGGTTCGCGAACGGTGACCAGACGAACCTGTTCTTCCATGGATTTTACCACACCCAATAGTTCCAGGAATTGCTCATCGTTCTGGTAGGTCATCCACCGAATATTATAGGGACCATATTCGTAGTTTTTGGTGGAAAAACCGATGTGGTGGGTTAGTTCGCCTGTGTTATCATCCACATATCCCAACCCAAAGCCATTATCTGCAAATTGAAATTCCGCCGACGTGATATTCTGGGAAAACAAATTGCATGCGCCGTTCCCTCTTTTACGATTCAGGCGTGATTTGTGCATTAACGCAGCATCATCTTTGGTCAGACGTTTGGGAATTCGAGGTTTTTTCATGATTTTTAATTGAGAAGGGTCAAACGCAATGAAATGTTCATATCCGCCGGTACCAAATCCCAAGCGGTTGTAATAACCCTGTTCGAACATCCCCAATGTGCAAACGGCTGCACCCTGGCTTGCCATTTCAGCGATGGCACGGGCAGTCATATCCCCGGCGATTCCCTGTTTTCTGGCGATATGGCTCGTGGTGACCCCTGTGAGACAAGACATGGAAAGTGGCTCATTCATATACTGAATATCCCCGTCGGCGGCGATGACCAGGCATTCAGCCACCGATTGGATATCTGTCACCCACGCATGTTGTCCTTTCAGATACAGTTCAAGGAGATCACCCTGGTTCGGCTTGATCCATCCGCACTCCAGCCAAATCCGTTTGACTGATTCAAAATCTCGTTCCGGTGAATAATTTCTCATTTTGTCATGTCCTTCCGGTTCTAAATTATCTCTTTATGCGAGGTAAAAAAACCTCTGAATCCAAAGTAAAAAATACAGGTTCCCACTCAATGATGACCATATTTGATTTATCCGCGCGTCAGGCGACACTGACATTTTTATTATCTGCGGCGTTCCGGCAGGTGTTTCCAGGTAGCAAGCTCATTGTAGAGCATTCATTTACCGATGGCTATTTCTGTCACCGTGATGACTGGTCTCCCATCACCCAGCAGGATGCTGATGGTTTAGAGTTAGTGATGCGACAATGGTTGGCAGATACCACTCCGATTGAATCCGTCTTGCTATCAAAAAATGATATTCTCAAAATATTCACCCACAAACAATTGGTCAATAAGACCGCCATGATTCGACGGTGGCCATCTGAAGACGTACCAATGATCCGGTTCGGGGACATTGTGGATTATCAAATGGAACCCATGTGTTTGGATAAATCCCAATTGTCTCAGTTTCAACTGATGCCCTACGATCACGGTATGCTGATTCGGTTTCCATCTATCCTTAATCCTGACCGCGTGATGCCGTTTCACGATTATCCGCAATTATTCGAATTTATTGAGGAATATGAGCAGTGGGGATCTATCCTTCATATCGAGTCCATCGCCCAATTGAATGACCATGTAGACACAGGCACAATCCGGGAGTTGGTTTGGGTGGCCGAAGGTCTGCACGAAAAGAAAATCGCTAAAATCGCAGATTCCATTGGCGAAAATTTTCCGAAAAAACGGATCGTCTTTGTAGCAGGACCATCAGCATCCGGCAAAACCACGTTCGCCAAACGACTGAGCATCCAACTTCGGGTAAACGGATTCACAACACGGCATATTTCCATGGATGATTATTTCATCGATCGTGACGATATCCCTGTTGACGAGCATGGAAATCAGGATTTTGAATCGTTTGAAGTCTTGAACAATGTGCTATTGACAGATCGTTTAGGCGCGCTTCTGAAAGGGAATGCCATCCCGGAACGACGATTTGATTTTGTATCTGGTACTGGACAGGATACTCATAAAACCATTCAGTTATCAGAGAAGGACATCGTCATTGTGGAGGGTATCCACGGACTGAATCCACGGTTGACACAATCTCTCGGTGTGAACCAGGTGAGCAAAATTTATGTGAGCGCCATGACACAGTTGAATGTTGACGGTGACCATCGGTTTTCCACGTCCGATAATCGCCTGCTTCGTCGAATCGTTCGGGATTTCAAATTCCGCCACTATACGCCCGAGGATACATTTGCCCGGTGGAATTCTATTCGGCAGGGTGAGGTGACGCATATCTTCCCCTATCAGGAAGAAGCAGACTATTTTTTCAATTCGGCGCTGATCTACGAATTACCGGTTTTGGCAAAAATCGTACTGCCATTGTTGAATGATGTGGATGAAAAATTTCACCTTATCGAACAGGTGAATCGCGTAAAACTGCTATTATCGTTTTTTCTACCGCTGGATGAAAATGTGGTGCCGGGGATTTCCCTGCTTCGGGAGTTTATCGGGAAAAGTGAGTTCGACTACTCCTGACCGATTGCTATCATTTTACTGAGGAATCAGTCTTAACAAACGGCACAAACCGCACCCACATTTCCTTCTTTTTGGTCAGTGAACCATCGTCATTTTTTGAGATGACCATCAATCGTTGCGCAGCGTGTTGTTCGCCGAGAGGGATGACCATTCTTCCACCATCCTTCATTTGATCGATGAGCTTTTCGGGGATTTCGGGAGTGGCTGCCGTCACCATGATCCCATCATAAGGCGCGTGCGGTATATATCCCTCATGGCCGTCGCGCAGAATCACAGACACATTATCAAATCCCAAATCAGTCAACCGTTTTTTTGACATCTCATATAAAGCCGGGATTACTTCAACGGTGGTGACCTTTCTGGCAATTTTTGCCATGATGGCGGTTTGAAAGCCGGAACCCGTACCGATTTCCAATATATGATGATGGGGTTTGATTTCAAGGATCTGCGTCATATGCGCCACCAGACTGGGCTGACTGATGGTCTGTCCCTCACCGATAGGCAACGGCTCATCAACATTGACAAAACTCCTGATAGATGCATCGATAAATAAAGACCGATCTACCTTATGAAACGCATCCAGAACGGCGGTGTCGGTTATCCCGTGTTGACGAAGATGGAAAGGATCATCCATTTCGATTCATGACCCTTTTGAGCAATTCATACTCAATCGGTGTGTTCACATTGATCAGTTCCTTTCGGAATAGATCGGCATTTATTGTGACCGGGTGGAGTTTTTTCACCACGGACATTAATTTGTATTTTTCCTGCTGCAGCGCTGTGTCAAAAATCTCGACTGCATCCTGATGATAAAACGCGCAGGTGGGGTAACTCCGTCCGTCTGCTACCGGGATCACCGCCTCTGATTCTCCACGGATATTTTCTTCTAATAAGCGCACCAACCTTTTAGATATGGCCGGCATGTCCACGCTGATGATAAAATTCCAATCGCTATCGGAATATTGAAGCGCGGTGAGGATCCCATTTAACGGTGTTTGTACCCGATAACGGTCTTTTAGAAAAGGCAAATGCGGATGGGTACATTCCTTCCCAACAATCGTCACCGAGTCAAATTCGGGAGATAGGGTCTGGTGCAGGATATCCACAAACGTGAGTCCGTTGATTTCAAGGACTGATTTATCTTTCCCGAACCGTCGACTGTTTCCACCGGTGAGGATGTAAGCGTTCACGGGGTTAATGTCCGGGGTTGAAGTATGGTTTGGCTGTTCATCGAAATGATTCTCATATGTTTGGTAAAATTTAACGGGACGCAATGGCTGTGAAAAAGGAGAATTCCATTGAAAGAATAGGATAATAAAAAATCTTGCAAGAAATATAATATTAAAATTAGTTTTCTTCGTTTACAGGGAGAAAAATGGAACAGAAATCATCAACATCAGGGCATTATTCACGACTCAGGCAAAAGTTTTTAGAGGGTGGACTCGACGGCTTTCTAGACTATGAAGTGGTAGAGATTCTTTTGAAACTGGCAGATAACCGTCGGGATCAACGACCCACCGCCAAACGACTAATTGCGGAATTCAAATCATTGAAGGGTGTCCTCGAAGCTCATCCGGATGACCTGATGAAAGTTGACGGCGTTGGACCCGCGAATGTGTTTGGGATTAAACTGATACAGGCGGTTTCTCGTCGGTACTTGAAAGCACAGATCATCAATGCGGATATTGTTAAATCATCTGAAGATGTGATGAATTACCTCAGACACCGTCTGCGGGATAAAAGCCGTGAGTGCTTTGAGGTGATCCTGTTAAATGGAAGGAATCGGATATTAAGTGTCGAGCAACTATTTATCGGGTCCATCACCGCAAGTGCCGTATATCCTCGAGAAGTGATCAAGCTGATCCTGCAAAAGGATGCCGCTGCCGTGATCTTCGTACATAACCATCCGTCTGGAAATCCATCACCGTCGAAAGAAGACCTTGCCATTACCCGTAAACTGATCGCTGCATGTTCAACGATTGATGTATCCGTTCACGATCATCTCATCATTGCAGGCGATGAGATCACCAGTTTCGCCGACAAAGGGATTATGCCTGTAGAGAAATAGATTCTGTCCCCATTCCGGGCTCATCAGAAATTCGATTCAGGTTCTATAATCATATCATCCATTCGGGATTTTAAATGCATCTGACCATACCCTGGGGTGGAGGGTCCCCGGGGATAGCCACGCCTATTATCTGGTAGAATGAATGCGATTCTGAAGTCGGCGGGTTTATCCTACCGGATTTTATTTCGACGAAAATAAAATTTGATACTGTATCTGGAAGATATTATCGTTTGCGTTGGGGTGAGTGGTATTTATGATGTAGTCGAAGTAGAACATGGAGTTCAGTCCATCCTGATAATAATTGAGCCCCAGGGTCACAGTTGAACTGTCATCATTATCCACGTTTGTGTTTGGGTCCCATGCATCAAATCGGATGAGCGCTCTCATCTGATCTTCCCAGAATTTTGAAGCACCCTGTGCGTAATATCCTGAAAATTTATCGCTGTCGGTTTCTCCCTGAAGATATTCACCCACAATCTGCAAGGCGTGGTGATCATATTTTCCGTAAACACCCACTCGATGACCATCCATATCACCGGATTTTGATCCGATGGCATTCACTTTCCAGTAGTACGTGCCACTGGTAAGTTTATCAATCGAATATTTTCCATGGAGCAGCAGATCTTTTCCATCATCGACTGTATCATTCCAGTTATTGGGCTCATTAGCACCATTGAACAGTCCCGCATTTATCGTTATCGTTTCCCCGATTGTCGTCTTGGATTGGATGCCCACCTGTCGCCAGGGCGCTGTTTGCGAAGTGAGCATAGGATAGTTGATCAACCCCAATTTACCAGTATGGATAGGCATATGGTAAGTATAATTGGGTAAAAAGCGCCCCATACAAGCCGTTGAATGGAACCGCGGAATATCATAGATAAATTTCACATCCAGCATGTCGCCCTTTTCAGTCTGAACAAAGAATTTTACATTCTGGTTTACCGTACCGCTGATGAGGAATCGCGCCCGGTTCAATGTAAAATCTGTGGTTTGGTTATCACTTTCAACCTGTTGGAATGTCATCCCGCCTTGAAAAATACCGCCGACACTGACATCCACTTGTGTAAAGACAAACGAGGCGAGAGCTAGAACGACGACAACATATTTTTGCATGGAAAATCTCCTTATAATGATATGGGTTTGTATTTTGTAATTCTCTCATTTCGGAATTCCAATTTCTAAACAGACGGAGCCATTGACAAAATCCGCGCTGAAATATAAATCCTTTATATTTTTTGGTTATCTGATTTATTACAGGATAGTATTAAACAATTTATTGAATTAATATTTTATGTAATAGATTGTTTTAACAGGTGATACAATTCATACAAACTACAATTATTTCTTTAATAAGATAATTGGGTCGTATTTACCTTTATTATTCAAGTATGATAATTTATCCGGATTGCACAATCCGGTACTATTCTTTTTCGATGTGTAATGGGAGTTTTTATTTTAGTAAAGAAATCGGCGTGGCTTATGCCATTCCGGAGGGTCCGCTGAAGTCCAAAATATCTATCCCGAAATGACTGGCTGCGGTTTTCCATTTTTTGCTGTCGGGGGTTTTGAAAATGAATCCCGGAATGGCAGGCATCACCAGCCAATCGCCATTTTCAATTTCCCGTTCAAGCTGACCGGCGTCCCATCCGGAATATCCAAGTGTGAACTGGAAGTTTCGAGGACCCTTTCCGTACAGGATGTCGTCAATGATCCCGGGGTTTACGGTGAGTGAAATATCATCGGATATGGCAACGGTTCCGTCAATGGTATAGCTATGATCATGGAGAAATAGTCCCTGTTCGATTCGGACAGGTCCACCGAAATACACATGCGGATGCGGGTTTGCTTTATCCAGCTGTGTTTGTTTCAGAATATCCTCAACTTTGTCTGTCATCATGGGCTTGTTGATCATGAGTCCCATCGCACCCGTACCATCGTGATCGCAAAGATAGACTAATCCCTGACGAAAAATTCCGTCCGTCATATGTGGCATTGCAATGAGAAAATGGTTTGAGTAATTATTCATATCCGTCCACAATTTAAACATGATTTGGTCGCTTTGAGAAACAAATTGCGTATAAAATATCGATCAATTTTTTTCATTATTTGAGCTGAAAAACGAATAACTGATTTCAATTCAATGGTTTACAATTTATCGCTCAAAGATTTTTTATTTAATTCCAATCACGAGAAATAAGAAAATGACGGACAAATTAGCAACAATGCAATTACCCTGGCGCCTGATTCCCGCGATATTTATAAGCCGCCCCAACCGGTTTTTAACCATCATAGAAATTGATGGCGTTCAACATGAAAGCCATCTACCAGATCCCGGACGGCTCAAAGAATTATTGACGCCTGGCGTAAAATTACTGGTGAAGACGGAAACAGGCGATCACCGAAAGACAAAATTTTCAACTCAGGCAGTCTATCTGGACGAAACGCTTATTTCCCTTAACTCCTGGCTACCCAACCGTTATGTAGAGCATCTGATTTCTGGCGGTCATTTACCCTGGTTGACGGAATGGTCTGTGCGCCAACGTGAATTTACCGTGGATCACAGCCGTTTCGATTTTCTGTTAGAAAATGGAACAGACACAATGTTTCTGGAAGTTAAATCCGTTACCCTGGTTGAGGATAAGGTGGCGAAATTCCCGGATGCAGTCACGGCTCGAGGCGCTCGACACCTGAATCATTTGGCGGAATTGAGCAAGGGCGGGAGTCATTGCACGGCTTTGTTCGTGGTCCAACGCGAAGATGCTGTGTTGTTCCGTCCACAATGGGAGCGGGACCCAAAACTGGGATTGGCACTTGTGGCCGCCCATGACGCCGGAGTGGATGTCCGTGTAATCAAAATGAAAATGACACCGGACCGACTCATCTATTTGGGGGAACTGCCGTGGGATCTGACGGTGCCGGAATTTATTCGGTGATTTTAACAGGTTTGCTAATCTGATCCTCAATAGATAATGGTGTTTGCCAGGTCTGATTCGTTCTTGTCCTTTTCGTACAGGGCATCCTACATTTATCTTTTGTAGAACACAATTTTATAGAAGGAATCTATCCCTATGGGCCACATCGCCAATGCCAAGAACTCTCTCGTACCTCTCATAGACCGAATCAACAAGTATCCCATCGGATTGGTGGACAATGAAAAACTGCGTCAAATACTCGCTATCTTGTTTACCGAGGAAGAGGCATTTGTGGCGTCTAAATTCCCCTTGGAAGAGGCTACGCTGGACGAACTTTGTAAGCTTACGGGTAAATCCAGCGATGTTTTGCTCCCCATGTTGGAGAATCTTGCCAACAAGGGCATCATCATGGATATGCCTTATGGCGACACCACTTATTATCTCCTCATGCCCGGTCTCATTGGTTTTTTCGAATTTACATTCATGAAAAACCGCACCGACCTACCCCTAGACGAATTGGCAAAACTGATGTCCGAATACCTCTATGAAGATCCCAAGACTGGTCAAGCCGCTGAATTCTTCGGTAGCAAAACGCCTCTTACAAAAGCCATGGTTACTGATGGACAGATTCCCGTAAGCAGCACAATCACCGATACTCACACAGCCAAAGAGATTATCAATAATTCAGATTTCGGTGCCGTGTCCATGTGTTATTGCCGCCACAAAAAAGAACATGAAGACAAAACCTGCAAGAAGGATGCTCCCATGGAGAATATCTGTATCTCGGTGGGGACGGGTGCCAAATTCTTGGCGCGGCGCGGTTTTGCCAGAGAGAGTACCAAGGAGGAATTGCTGTCCATCATCGACTTGGCCGATAAACATAACCTCACCCATATCACCGACAACATCAGACACAAACCGTCGTTTATCTGTAATTGTTGTGGGTGTTGTTGTGAAATTATGCACGGTGTCCAGATGGGGTATTACGAGGGCGTTGGAAAAACGGATTTCCTCGCCACCATCGACCCTGATAAGTGCGATTATTGTGGCGACTGCTTTACCGCCTGCAATGTTAAGGCTATCGGTTTGGCAAAAAATGGTGTAAAACTCGCTGGTAAGAACCGATACTCGGCTGTGCGCGATCACATTTGCCTTGGCTGCGCCGCCTGTATCACCAGTTGTGAGCAAGATGCCATCTCTATGATACCTCGCGAAAATCATACCCAACCATCAATACCGAACAAGAAGCGCGACTTGTTTGTCCAAATTCTGCGCGAGAAGGGTCGACTGACACCTTTCGTCATTAGCCGAGCGAAGAAGACCGTTAAGAAATTGATAGGAATCGGGCGGTAAAAGGAAATATTCAGTTTCAGGCTTTTGTCAGAACCGATGGATCAGATCCAGTCCCCGTCGGATGGTATTTGCCAGATCGGAATTTCCCTGTGCGCGATCGGATAATTCTTTTTCTAATAGGTGACGCCAGTCCGGTGCGGGTGTCATTGATGCGACGATCTCAAGGATTTCCATGTTCAGCAGCCAATCACCGTGATGGCTTTTAGATATCACTTTGTAGATTTTGCGAAGTTCTTCCAAATGGTGTTCACCGGATTCCCGTATTTCCCGGACCCGCCGGTATAGGTCGATGCGGTCATGTTTGTTGTCTGGGCCGCTTGTCAAGGGTTGTGATGGATGATTCTTCTGCACCGCGTCATCCATAAAAGGCGCGTAGGATAGCCAGTCTGATGGTCCGCCGTTCACGGATATAATTTTTTCACCCGCCGCCATATCGTAGTAGCCCCATTCCGGCTTGAACAAGATCTGATCACCATATGTGACTGTGCATTCATCAAATGTCAGTAATATCACCACTTCTGACTCTTTCAGAACACGAGTCAAGGTTCCCTGAACCTGCACACCGCTGGCGAAACTGATCTTCACTTCCTCATTGTATTTTAAATCCTCAAACTTGTGATCTGACTCTGAATTTTGCGAGATATCCACAATGTTACCAACGGGTGTGCCATATCCTTCGGCATGATAATCGCCGCCATGTCCGGGGATTTGCTCCGTTTGGGTGCACAGCTGAACCGGACCCATGTATTGCAGGTATATCGGTTGCTTGTTTTCATCCAAAATGATGTTTGACAGCACACCAGACACCCTAATACCGCTATCCATCACGGCAGCAGTGACTGTCTGGGCTTGTTTGGCTTTAGCCAATCCCTCTACACCACCCGTCCGACACGCCAGAGTACTAGCAAATTCTTCGAGAACATCAGTGAGTGTCTGGAAATCCGGTGTCACAAACAACTGGGGCTGCGGTTCAGTGATATCGTATGAATGGTTAATGCAATCGATAGAAAAAGGTAATTTCTTCACCTTATCTGTGAGACAGTTATAGCTCTCGCTGACAGAAGAAAGTAGTCCCGCGCCATAAATTAGCGGGCGATCCAACGAACCGATAAGCCCATACTCTACCGTCCACCAGTTCATACGGGACATGTATGCTGCCTCGCTGATATAGCTGATATTTGCGACAGCATCTTCCAGCAACACTTCGGCATTGTGAATATCATCCAGTGTTGAGGCGGGATTTTCTTTAATATCCGATAGTTCTCTAATGGCATTGTACAACAATATGTCTTCTTTACTGGCGATGGCTTTTGATGCCACTTTACCATAATTTTTGAGGTAGGCAGCATAGCCCGGGTCGGCAATAATGGGTGCATGTCCGGCTGCTTCATGAACAATATCCGGTGCGGGAGTGTATGTGAGATGTTCCAGTGACCGCATATCCGCGGCAATGGCAAGTACGCCCAACGATTGCAGTTCCATAAATGCTGAAGGGGGTATGAATCCCCGAACACATACAGCGCCCCACTCGAAAACTGACAGTTTTTGGTCTATTTCCTCAATACAGGGGATTCGATCTGTTTCAATTCCACAGGCAGCCAACCCATTCAGATAGGCGGGATGAGCGGTCTGCTGAAAGAATTGTCGGGATATCCGCATGATAAACCGCCAGCAGGCATGATCGATGGCTGAATACCGATCGTAATCCTGTTCAACTATGTACTTTTGTAGATGTGGTGGAATAGATTTCCAAGTCATGGTATTAATATTCCATTCCTACAGTAACACCGAAATTAATGTGCGCGAATTGTTCTGGTTTCATTTGATCTCTGATAATTGTCATTCTGGTAAAAACGAAGTGATAGCCGGAATTGTCCGAATAAGAATTGCAGTGAATCCCATGTTTGAAACTACAACGGTTTTTGAAATTGTGAAAATGGTTCAATCGCTCTGAATGGGATATCACCAATATTGTAAGTCGGTACTCCTTTGTGGAAACAATAAAATTTTATCTAAATTAAGCGTTCATTTTTTAGTAATATCACCATGATTCGTCAATTGACAAAAAGTAAAATTTCTATTCCACCTTCGCAGAAATCTATCCGGATAATGTGAGGGCTAAAACCAATGATAAAGAGAGTCTCGTTGAAGTCATGACCAAATCTAAAATCTATTTATCTGTTAACTAAATTTGAAGAAGATAACCATCAATTACATTAAGCGGTTAAAGAGCGAAGAGCAGCCATTTGCCACTCTTACCGCTTACGATTACACGTCGGCTAAAATCGTTGATGCTACTGACGTACCCATTATTTTGGTTGGCGACAGTGCCGCCATGGTTGTGCTGGGATATGAAACCACTATTCCTGTAACAATGGATGAAATGATCATGCTTACATCGGCGGTTTGCCGAGGCACACAGCGCGCGCTGGTCATTGCCGATCTTCCCTTCATGTCATATCAGGCGTCCATTACTGATGCACTCCATTCAGCCGGCAGATTTATGAAGGAGGCGGGTGTTTCTGGCGTAAAACTGGAAGGCGGTATACGAATGATTCCCCAGATTCGTGCACTGGTGGATAATGGCATTCCTGTAATGGGACACATCGGTTTGACACCGCAGTCTTTTCATCAGTTTTCCGGGTACACGGTGCAGGGGAAGTCCGTCAAAGCCATCGAAAACCTCCTCGCTGATGCCCATGCTGTTACTGAAGCCGGAGCATTTTCATTGGTACTTGAGGGCATTCCGGCAGAAGTAGGAAAATTGATTACGGATCAAATATCCATCCCCACCATCGGGATTGGTGCCGGTCCCTACTGTGATGGACAGATACAGGTCTTTCACGATATTTTGGGACTGTATGGTGATTTCATACCCAAACATACCAAACAATTCGGGAAGATCAGCGAGCATATCACTGAGGCAATCCAGGCTTATATCCAACAGGTGGAAAACCGGTCTTTTCCCGCTGAAGAAAACAGTACTCATTTGAGCGCATCCGTTCTGAAAAACTTATCCTCCAAACAAACATGAACATGATCACCAAAATTGATGAACTACGGAAATGGCGCAACGCTGTTTCTGGTACCGTCGGATTTGTCCCTACAATGGGTGGCTTGCATGATGGGCACTTGTCGCTGGTAAAGGCATCCAATGATACCTGTGACAACACGGTGGTCAGTATTTATGTGAATCCGGCACAATTTTCTCCCAATGAGGACTTATCCAACTATCCTCGTGATCTGCAAACGGATATTGAAAAGTTGGACAAGTATTCTGTGGATGCTCTTTTCTTTCCTGATGATCGACAGATGTACCCGAATGGATTTTCTACTTCTGTTTCAGAAAGTCAACTATCGTCAAAGCTGGAAGGAAAAAGCCGACCTACTCATTTTGCAGGTGTCACTACCATAGTATCCAAACTGTTCAATCTGGTAAACCCAACACATGCATTTTTCGGAAAAAAAGACGCCCAACAACTTCGTGTCATTCAAAAAATGGTAACCGATTTAAACTTTGATATCAATATTATACCGTATGACATTGTGCGTGAGACCAATGGATTAGCAATGAGCAGCCGGAATAAGTATCTTTCATCCGAAGAGCGTCGGCGAGCCGGAATCCTTAATGAAGCACTGACAAAAGCCCGGGAGCTGCTGGGTCAAGGTGAACGATCCACTGAAAAAGTCAAACGGTTCATCAGTGACAAAATATTATCTGAACCCTTGTCCAAAATCGATTATGTGTCGATAGCGGATCATATGACATTAGATGAGGCTTCCGATCTAGTTCAAAGTGACGTTCTGGTAAGCGTAGCGATATTTTTCGCAAAAGTGAGATTGATTGACAATTTTGAATTTATGATCCGGGATTGATCCATGTCTGTTTCCGCAGCGTCAGACTTTCCGCACCGCAATTTCAACTTCAACTTTTTCATCGTCCTTTTTGTTATCCTGCTGCTACCCACATGCACACGAGTACCCGAATCCCGACAACTCAACTTGGTGTTATATGGCGATCCGAGTAGCCTTGATCCTGCATTTGCCACTGATGTTCGTACCGGTCAGGTTTGTGCCGTGCTGTACGATAATCTGGTTCGATTTGGACGTGGCACAGAACTGATCCCATCTATCGCTAAAAGCTGGGGCATTGATTCAACCGGCACCTTGTATCATTTTGATCTTCGCTCGGACGTTCAATTCACGGATGGTACACCACTTCGCGCAAATCATGTGAAATGGGCATTCCAGCGCCTGATGGACCTTGAAACTCAATCCCATCGAACCTGGTTATTTCAGAACGTATTGGGCGTGGGGGAATTTCAATCCGGGGATACAAATGAGATTATCGGCTTTCGTGCCAAGGATGATTCTACGTTTTCCATCCAATTGACTGAACCATTCGCGCCGTTCATCGGATTTCTCGCTATGCCGTCTGCCTCAATTGTATCCGAAGACAAGGATGGTAATCTGATGGGTACTGGACCCTGGATACTCACTCAATGGGTTCATGATGGTCATTTGCTGTTCGAACGAAACGATCAGTATTTTGATGGCGCACCTATCCTCGAAAAACTGAAAATCCGTGTTTTACCAGAAGCGCTTCCCCGGTCGGCAGAATTTATCACAGGCTATCTGGATATCATGGAAATCCCCGAACCGGAATACGATCTGTGGGCAGATGATCCCGAATGGGCGCTTTACATTCATCTCAAGGACGAGCTGAACACTTATTATATCGGATTGAACTGCAGTCGGCCACCATTTGATGACGTTCGTGTTCGCCAAGCCGTAAACTATGCGTTGGATATCCCCGCCATCATTCAAGCAGTGAATCATGGAAAGGGCACGCTTGCTGCCGGACCCGTGCCTCCCGGGTTACTCCATGGCGTATCACCCGAACCATATGGGTATGGACCGGAAGAATCTCGCAAATTACTTCGGGAAGCCGGATTTGAAAATGGCCTTGATGTGGAACTCTGGCAAGGGCAGGCACCTGAACTTATGCTGATCACCGAAGCCATCCAGGCACAACTGGCAGAGGTGGGTGTGCACGTGAAGATCATTCGAAACGATTGGAATATGTTTAGCCAGGCAGTGGTTCAGGGCAAACCGGACATGTATTACCGATCATGGTGGGCAGATTATCCCGATGCGGAAAACTTTTTAGCGCCATTGTTTGATTCCGGGGTGAGCCTGAAAAGATGGACGCGATACACGAACCCTCAGCTAGATGAAATCATTCTAGGATTGCAAACCGAAACGAATGAGGACCTCCGGCAAAAAATAGCGATTCACGCCAATCAAATCCTTCATGATGACGCCCCATGGATTTACCTGTGGCATTCACAAACAGCCACGATCGTCAGCCCCAAATTACAGGGATGGCAGCCCAGCCTCATGTTCAATGCAGAAAAATATACGAGGGTGGGGAAACGGGTAGAGTAGGGTGTGGGTATCGTGACTTTGATATCCGCATTTGCGGATGTATTTTGAATATGAGGTTAGAGTACCGTAAAAATCAAAATGTAATAGATCCCTGTGAATATAAATACACCTCCAGCAACAAAACGCATAACCTTTTCAATTTTGGCTATTTTATTATAAAATACACCTATTCTGGTAGCAGCGAACGCCAATAGATAGGTGAATAAAATAACAGGCAACCCCGTCCCAAATGCAAATATAATTGGTAGATATAGACCATCGGCGCTCGAAATTGTCATCGGAATTAACATTCCAAAATACAAGGCACCACTGTAAGGACAAAATGCCAATGCAAACACGGCCCCGATCATAAAAGACCCCAATAAACCTTTACCATTAAATTTTTCCGATAATTTTTCTGTGAAACCAGATTTACCAAAGAAATTTAATTTTATTACATCAATCATTATCAAACCAATAATGATGAGCAAAGGACCTAAATACTTTTCTCCATTTTGGTTGAAAAACCGGGCAATCTGAAATTTACTTGCTCCAAAAAATAGAATCAATCCGATGACCGTATAACTGAGGGCTCGGCCCAGTGAGTAAATCAAACCACTCAAAAATACCATCTTTTTACTGGATATATTTTTTGAAATAAATGCTGTTGCTGTGATGTTGGTGGCGAGAGGGCAAGGACTGATTGCTGTCATTAACCCGAGCACAAATGCCGAAAAAACAGGAATGTTATTGTTCTCAATTAACGAATTTAAAAACTCTAACATTATTTCATTTTGGACAATTGAACTTCTATTTTTTGCTTTAACTCTTCTGAAAAAGCGTTTTGATCACGCCCTTTCATAAAAGCAAAATCTGTTAGATTGTACTGCGTCTCTTTTTTATCAATGATCACATTTAGGAAAAGAGAGGTTCCTGATGCCTCAAACTTTTCAGCCATTCCATAATTTGTTTCTTCGTCTACATTAACAGTCTGAAATGTGATTTTACCATTTTTTAGTTCATCCGCAAAAAATGTGTTAAGCGTATAAACGGTGTTTGATTCAATGGCATTACAAGTCATGCATCGGTGAGTAGAATGAAAATCAATGACTTCTATTTTATTGGTCAAACCTTCATTCTTAACTTGTTGGTATTGCGCTTTTTTATCACAAGAAAATAGCATTAGGCTTAATGCTACAATTGATAAAACTTTAAAAAACTTCATTGTTTACTCCAATCGTTAAAAAATTATATTAAATAAATATCCCGAGATGATAATGCAAAGGGTTACCACTGTAAAGAAAATACCGATTAATTTGAATGTCATTACCTTTTTCAAAAGCATCGCTTCGGGTAGGGAAAGACCAACAACGCCCATCATAAAAGCGATAGCTGTTCCGAGAGGGATACCTTTAGCAACCAAGACCTGAACTACGGGCAAAATACCCGAAGCATTAGAATACATTGGCACTGCAATCACCGTCGCCAAAGGTACTGCAAATAAATTATCCCTGCTCATATTATGTTCAAAAAATCCTTCAGGTATATATCCGTGCATTAATCCACCAATTGCAATTCCGACAATTACGTACGGAACGACTCCTTTTAAAATTATTAAAACGTCATTCCAAATAACTGGCAATCGTTTATTAAGAGGTTGTTTTTCTTCTTGAAAAGTGTTTTGTTCGCGTTGAGCATTTGCCAGTATTTCTTTCACCCAAGGCGTCAATAATCTTTCTAATTTTAGCCGTTGTAATATTACTCCTGAAATGGTTCCGAGCAATACACCGCTGACGACATAAACGATGGTGGTTTTAACTCCAAAAAGTCCGATAAATAACCCAATGGCTACTTCGTTAACCAATGGAGAGGTAACCAAAAAGGCAAACGTCACACCAAGAGGAATGCCACCTTTTACAAAACCAATAAATAGCGGGACGGATGAGCAAGAACAAAAAGGAGTTACCACTCCGAACAAACTCGCCATTAGATATTCAGAACCATAAAGCACTTTTTTTGAAAGAAAACTTCTTACTCTGTCAATCGGAAAATAGCTATTTAATATCCCCATCAAAAAGATGATCACGAAGAGTAACAGTAATATTTTAACGGTATCGTAGATGAAAAAATTTAGTGCTTCCGCCAAATGACTTTCTTTGTTCATCCCAAAAATATCGGACACTATCCAATCTGCTATAATTTGTATCCAGTGAAACATGGTTCAGACAATAATTATCAGCGGCTATCATCCGAACAACAGTTGCCCACACTATCATTCGTTGAATCGTGGGCGTGTAATAATAAATCTTTTATTTCAGCCTTTGTAGGAACTCTTCCTTTGATTTTAATTTCTTCATTAATTACTATCGCCGGAGTATTCATTATTTTATAGTTCATAATCTCCATGATGTCTTCTACTTTTTCGATGGTTGCATCAATGTTGTTTTCTTTTACAACTTCCTCTACAATAGCTGCCGTTTGTTTACACTTGGGGCAACCGGTTCCGAGAATTTTAATGGTTTGGCTCATAATTATATTCTTTATGTTTTTGGTAAATAAGCGGTTGTGTAATCATGTTTTTTGAAAAAAGACTCAAATATGAGTTTCGCCTTTGTCCAATTTTCTTGATTTATACAGTATTTTATTTTGGGGGGTTTAAGTTCGCCTTGAATCAGGCCTGCGTCTTTCAATTCTTTTAAATGTTGGGATATCGTAGATTGGGCCAGCGGAAAAACCTCAACCAAATCCCCAGTAAAACAGCAAGACTGATTTTCTAAGTACTTTAATATTTCAATGCGAGTTGGATGTCCAAGAGCCTTGGCATAGCGCGCCAACTCTTCTGTGTCATCATTATAATTTATTATTTGTAAAGCTCTTCTCATCCCTTATCGCAAATATACGATTGATTGTTGCCATAGAAAAACCCTTGTGGTCTTTGATTTGCATTAGAAAAGTGTGCGAAAAGACTAATTAATTATGGATTTGCGCTCGGTATTTTTATATAAAATGTTGACCCTTCTTTCAATTGAGATTCAACCCAAATTTTACCGTTAAGTATTTCTACAAAACCTTTTGCTATAGAAAGCCCATTTCCAAGTCCTTGATATAACTTTGATGAACCAGAGCTAACTTGTTGAAATTTTTCATATATTATCGAAAGAGAATTTTCTTCAATTCCTATCCCCGTATCCTTTATACTGCAAAAAAACTCACCTTTATCCACTGTATATGCAATTACAACATCTCCTTTTTCTGTATATTTAATAGCGTTGTCGATTAGTATTGAAATAATTCTGCCAAGTATGCGTTGATCAGTACGAAAGAATAGATTAGGAGCATCGGGGCTTTGCATATTTAGTGTAAGATTTTTAGGTGTATTTTTCAACATGCTATTGTAATGATTGAAGACATTTTCCATCAGAACATTTAAATCTTCTTTTTTGACCAAAACACTAATTTGATTAGTCTCGATGGAAGAGAGGTCAAGAGTATCAGTTATCGTTTTCAGTATTCTACTTCCAGCACTTTCGACAATTTTAAAAAATTCTTTTCTTTCATCTTGTTCAAGGTTTTCCCTTGATAACAATTCGGAGAATCCAATAATAGCATTAAGTGGTGTTCGTATTTCGTGGGATAGGTTTTGTAAAAACATCGATTTTAATTTTTCAGTCTCTTTAATCTTACTAATATATTCATCGGACATTGTGCTAACGGGGTTATTAATTTTTTTTTCGGTATTTTTTAATATATCCATTATTTTTGAGAAAGCAATGTTTATATTACCTGAGTTCAAGTGTTAAGTGCAACAATTGATACTTCCTCGAAAAATACCTGATAAGGCGTTTTGAACCCAAGGCATTTTCTAGGACGGTTATTTAGCCTGTTAATGGCTCTAATTA
>JABMOW010000115.1 GCA_013204025.1 Fidelibacterota bacterium
GTCTCGTGATTTAGATAATGACATTCGTTCGAGCCCATTATTTAACAAAAATTCGTCAATACTGATTAAACGATCGTTACTTTCAAGTTCGGTAATAAATTTGCCAAATTCTTCATAAGTGCATTCAATCTCAAGTTCGTAGGGGATGAATGTGTAACTCTCTCTGTCAGTTTTTAAGCCCGGTTTGATATGAAGCACAGTGATCTCCAGTTTATTCAGAATGTCGGTTAAATCATTCAAAAATTCGATTGAAGCGTTTTCTTTTAGAGATTTGTTATCTTTTGAAAACATGTTATTTTCGAAAATCGAATACACCATGTCCATTTCTTCAGATAAAATCTGTGCTGTGATCAACCTTTCATTAAAAGTAACCTGTTCATCTTCCAAATCTGCAATCTTGCTTGGTAAGGGAGAATAGAGGTTGTTTTCAGCGTACCAGAATCCAGTAAATAAAATCATGACCATAATGAGTAATAAATAATTTCTTTGCATGATAAAGTTTATAGCCCTTTCTTTACCTTAACAGTTTTTTTTGGATCAATAATTGTTCTTGAAGCTTCAATTTTAAAAGCAAGTATCTCCTGACCTCTCGATACAAACCTGTCTGAATTCACAAATCTAATGTTGATGAAGTCTTTAGAAAAAATCTCATTGGATTTCAATAAGTTGATAAATTCTTCAATGACTGTAAAATCTTTTTCATCAGAAACAATTCGTGAAACCGCAGAAATAGTCACACGATCCCTTTTTATTTTTTTGTCTTTTCTGTAATCTATTTCTGTAATAGCCATATAGTCTGGTGTAATTTCGGATAAGACTTTAAGTTTATCTGCCCAAAGAATATGTTTATTTTCAAAATTATAAAACGTCTCAATGTCAGATTTAGATAAATCAATGCCAACATTTTCCTTTAAAGAATCAATCTGATTTTTGACAGTCTGGATCCTTTCCTCGCGATTATTGATCAACAAGGTTAGCTCGGAATGGAAAGTATAATATCCAAAGCCGATCCCACAAAAGATAATCGTGAAAAGCCCGAAAAGAGCCCAACGCCAACGTTCCCGTTGCAGTTCAACCTGCAAAGCCCGGTTTACAGTTTGGTTCAAATTGATTAAGATAAATTCACTCATAAGCCTACAAATACTCCACTATGGATATCCCTACGTTGATATCCTGTAATTAATTCAATTGATTCGATAATTTATTATTGGGATTTCCCTTTTTTCTCTAATCCCCGCATAGCACATCCGATGGCGACAGTGTATTGACTAGGGTTATCAATAGAATCCGCCCCTTCAATCTTATTAAAAGTATCAAAGATATCCACTTTTACGTTTAATTGTTCAGCCAGATATTCAGGTAATCCTTTTACCGAGGCAGATCCGCCACAGAGGTAAAAATGATTGAAGAATGCCTGTGGATTACTTTTAATATAATACCGAAGTGTTTTACGTATTTCTTCTGCGAAAACTGAAAAAATTGTTTTTTCTGCAACTTGCAAAGAAAAAGGCGAATCATCTCCATTTTTTGTGGATGCAATTGTGAGAGAATCAATTCCTTTTTCAAGTTTTAGTTGTTCTGCATCGGCAAAGGATAGTTTGTGGGCTTTCGAAACCGCTTGTGTAAATTGGTAACCACCGATTCGTATATCGCGAGTGAAAAATCGTTGATTTTTACCCCATACTACTAATGTTGTATTTTGATTTCCAATATTCAAAATGACATCAGCTCCTTCGGGACATAACCCATATGTACCAACATAAGCATTCGCCATTGCCACTGGTTCTGCATCGAATATACCAGTCTTAAAACCGGAGCCCCTGATAATTTCATTATGATAATTAACGAGCTTTTTGGATGTTGCTACCAGTAGGATGATCATTTTATCCAGTTCTTTCGGATCACTACCCAGATAATGATAATCCAGCACGGGGTCACTCCCATCCATGGGGATATGTTTTTTTGCTTCAAATTCAAGGGAAGAGAACAATTCTTCTTTTGATAGTTCCAAAGTAGAAATCTGCCTGGCGCTCACACTATTTCCTGCAATGACTGATACCACACTCTTTGCACGCTTGGGATTTATCTTTATTGTACGGCATAGCTCCTGAATCGCTGCCATCCAATTTGATTTTCCGATGTTCTCAGGATTGAATGTATTAATATCTTCAACAATCGGCTGGGTGCCAATATTTTGCAAAGTATATCCTGTGGAAGTCTTTTCCAGTTGGACCATTTTCAGGTGAGAGTATCCGAAATCTATTCCTAAAGTCATTCTATTCACTCATTATTTAAAAGTTTATCGATTAGCTATACCTAATTCACGGGCAAAAATTATTGATTTATTATAGTCCATAATCAACCATATACATAGCCTTTTCACCATTCACATACTCAACCGTTGGGAAAAATGGAGGGGGTGAACAGACATTATTTTCATCAAAGTGATAGTCTTTTTGATACCCAATCCAAGCTAAACCATATGGAGAATCAGGGTTTCGAATGATGTAACCTCGATATAATTGGATTAACCCTCCCCAGAGGTAGATGGTGCCGCGTTCATCTCGAGCAACCGGATTCGAGAATCCAAATATACTTGGTCCGAGATTATCACCATGTGGTGGCTGATAAGTCATATGTCCCATTGTTGGGACGTTTGTGGTATTTTGCCAGTATTGCACGGTAAATGACTCCTTAAATGCACAAATTGCAGCATGAATCACCACATCAACTCCACCTGTTTGATTTTGACTATTTTTTGCGCCATTTGCATCTGTATTGGCAACAATTACATTTGCCCCTGAAACTAAACCCATCCGATTATCACTACCGCCCTCGCATTTATCGTCTGGCTGTGGAGGAGCCATAAGCCCAAGTGATGCATCTGCATTTCGCAGATCGTCTGTTATCCAAATGTTGCACCATAGTGTATCTATTACAGGATTATAATTGTTTGATGCATGCCGATGATAGGTCGTGTATTCATCCGTAACAACGGTAAATCTGCCATTGTATATGCCATGAACACGGACAGGACCTCCCATTACATATATAACGGTAGGGCCACTTGGTGTTCTTATTTCATTTGTAATAATGTTATTTGCAGTTAATGGATAATCATAATGAGCAAATCCATGTTGTCCTAAAATTGTTGGATTCATATAAGTTTCCTGTAAAGTTAAAGAATCAACATCTATTGCATGGTAATTTTCCATAGCTTCCCGGTATGGATTACATGCACGTAAATCATCAGACGAGGGTGGATTAGATCCACAGCATGAAGGGTAAGGGCAACAATCTGTACATAGGTCTATCACTCCATCCATCATACTCGGAGTAGGATTTGGATATTCACCCCCACCCCCTGGTAGGACGGCTTGGTCATTTAAATGCGGCGGTTTTAAAAACCACCAACGTTTGACTCTGAACCCACCATTGGGTAGAAATTCAATATCGGTCATGATCAGCGTGTCGCGATGAACGAAATCATGTTTAAATAATTCATTCGAATCAAATATATAATTAGCAGCATTTTTTGCCAGCTCATACCCTTCTGGTGGTAATTTTAAAGGTGGGGTATACTTAAACTGCGGCTCACCCAAAAATACATCATCAATTTCACAATCGTCCATAACAGGTTCTTGTGGTTCGCCAGAAAGTGTATCGATAGTAATATACACGGTTCCCAAAAATTCGGGACACCCCCAATGACTCATTGTCATAAATTCATTGGTTTGTATATTACCACCACTTAATATATCATTATCCCCAAATGTGACGTGACGACGGTCGCCCGGTCCGTCAAAAGTAAAAGGAGCTCCTCCCGCTTTCTCATCTTTAGTCAAATACATATACTTAGCAAGTGATTCTTCCCCAAGTGTCATTCGGGCACTGTCTTCAACTGAAACAATTTTACCAAATCGATTTTTCACAAAGGCTATTCCGTGAGCAATTCCCTTTAGCTGAACGATTGACGTACTGGTGTCAATTTCATGTTTAATCAGAACATTCTTATAAAGACCCTGAGAGAATTGAGGATCCTGATTATCAATCCAAATCCCATCTTGTACAAGAGTAGTGTCAACAACAGTAAAATCAGACCTTGTCATAATAGAGAATGCCCTCTCAGCAAGCCCTGTCTCTGCGTTGTAATGAGCCTTAATTTTAGCGATTCTTAAGTTTAAAGCATACCGTCTGTTGATGGTCCATGAAAAAAATGAGATCACAATACTAAAGCCGACAAGCCCAAAAATAATCGCAGCTGGGAGTACAAACCCTTTTAGTTTAAAGACAAGATTTAACTTCATTTTAGGTTCCCTCATATTAGCTAAGGTATTCTATTACCGCAAAAATATCTTTTTTAAATTCAAAATCTGTTGTGATCTCGGAGCCATTCACAACCTTTACCACTTCAATAATCAAATGTAACCTGTACATGGTTTGAGACAATTTTCCAGATAACCCCGTATTTGCAGGTACATAGTCACAATCGAAACTGGAAATTTTAAATTCAATTTTATTATCTTCATCATAATTAAAATAATTCACATCTGATTGCCCAAAACTGGATGTTCGTCCGATCATAGGAATGTCGTTTAGAAAAAAACCATTTTCTCGGTTTACTGATACTATATCCGAAGAGCCATCCGGGTTCATAAACCTAATTCGGGATATGCCTTGCAGATTTGAAATTGAGATTTCATTTGCATGTTTAAACAACGAATTGATTTCAACCATAGCCATATTACCGTAATTAATAACATGTTCCCTGATGAACTGTTCTGAGTAATAACTGTTCATTTTGATGAAAACGAATCCCATTAACAGAAAAATCACCATAGAAATGAACATAGTAATCATCATTTCAATTAGTGTGAATCCTCTTGGAAATAGGGTTTTTAAACGATTATTCATTGTATAAACACGAGTTGACTTATAGTGAATTCAATGTGATTATCTTGATTATTGTGATGTCCGAAAGTTTCATCATTCCATTCAATTTCGGTTTTCATCCGGTAATGTCTAGCTGAGGAACCTGAGGGATTTGTCAAATTAACCAAATTACTTCTTTTCAATTTTGCGGTTACAATGGGCAATCCATTCTCATTTTCAAACAGAACCACTTCCTTTTTATCATCACTGCCAATGTTTGATGGAATCTGATCTGCTGCTATTTTGGCTTTCCAAAATTCAGTATAGCTGACCAGTTCCTCGAATGCGCGTTCTTTAATCCGGATTGTTCTTAAGGTACCCTTTACAAAAGTGATACCTGAGAAAATCGCAAAAGACATAACCCCCGTAATCAGTATGGCAATGATGACTTCGATCAATGTGAATCCTATTTTGCTTCTCATATTCACAGCCATTTCAAAAAGAACTTAGTACAGTCCTCTATTGAATACCTCCGGATTGTCAGCAATTTGCATCACATCTTCTCTGGAAACCAGTCCCTGCATCAGCAATCGTTGTAAGTCCTGATCTAATGTCTGCATTCCCTCAGTTCCACCGGCTTGTAGAATACTTGGAATCTGATAGATTTTATCCTCTCGGATCAAGTTTCTTACAGCAGAATTGGCCACAAGAATTTCAGATGCAGGAACTCTGCCATCTTTATTTTTTGTGGCTAATAATTTCTGAGCAATAACGGCAATCAGACTTTCAGAAAGCATAGACCGAATTTGATCTTTTTGACCCGGAGGAAAAACGTCAATGATGCGATCGATTGTTTTTGCAGCGCTGCTGGTGTGCAGTGTTGATAGTACCAGGTGACCGGTTTCTGCAGCAGTGAGGGCGAGTTGGATAGTTTCCAAATCCCTCATTTCACCCACCAGGATAACATCTGGATCCTCTCGAAGCGCTGATCTTAAAGCATTGGAAAAACTATGAGTATGTGCCCCGATCTCTCTCTGATTAATGAGAGAATTTTTGGATTTATGATAATACTCAACCGGATCCTCAATTGTGATTATGTGGCATTGCCTCTGATCATTGATAAAATCAATCATCGCTGCCAGAGTGGTAGATTTACCACTTCCTGTAGGTCCCGTAAGCAGTATCAGTCCGCGATCACGAAGTGCAAGATTATTCAGGAATGGTACCAATCCAAGTTCTTCAATCGAAAGGATTTCTGATGGGATAGTTCTGAAAACTCCACCCAGTCCATCCATTTGATGAAAGAAATTCACCCTGAATCGGCCATGTCCTTCAAGGGCTGTAGAGAAATCGATCTCCAGATTAGCTTTAAATTTTTTTTCTTGATTTTCATTCATAACCTCTCTCATGATGCTTTCCATCATGTCATCTTCGAGAGGGGGAAGTTGTAATTTGTGCATTTCCCCGTGAATCCGAATACGGGGAATAGACCCGACACTCAGGTGCAGGTCCGACGCACCACTGTCAAGAGAATATTTCAGAAGCTGATCAATGGAAAGATTGGTCATTATTCTTCTTTCTGTCCGTATCCTTTGTAAACACCTTCTTCAACGTAATAGGTGATAGATTGTCCTTCGCCACCTCCCATGTCGGCTAAACTGGTTGCAATAATTTCAGTTTCCGAAAGTACAAACTGCCATTTGTTTTTAATTGCCAGATTCAGCTCAAGGTATCCTTCAAGTTCCAGTACGTCAACGTCGGATGCAGGTTCACCGGTTGTTTGTAGATAAACTGAAGATGCATTCAAGATTGCCTTTATGGAAACTTTGGCATCAGATGCATAACCTTTCTTCACGTACTTAGCATACGTAGGTACTGCAATGGCGACCAATATACCAATGATGACGACAACAATAAGCACTTCTATAAGAGTAAAACCATTCTGTAACCGTTGTTTCACTTTTTTCATTTGAGGAGTTCTCCTGTTCATTTTACTAATGTTATATACACAAATTAAGAATTAATAATAATTCTATGCCTTCTTTGAGCGTATAAATTTATGCTGAAAATTATATCCCAATTAAATGCAATTTGTTACAACATGTAAGGTGGATCCAAGTATTTTACTAACGGGGAAGTCCAATATTCACTTCATGAACCCAAATGACAAATTATATTTAAAAATTGCATTGGTGAATTTAGGGTCTATTATTCCAGTTAAGACATTGTATAATTGAAATTTCTAATCTCTCCGCTTGATTGATCAATCAAAAAATTCTATCAAATTTCTCTCTGCTAATTACATACTGATACAAAGTATGAGTAGAACAAAAAATCGCATTCAGCCTAGTTTGCACCTCTTAAAAGATGTGAAATATTTAGTATTTTCTAAGTAAATAGGAGTACGATTGCATCTGTCAAAATAAGAATTTCTGTTTTCATTCCAGAAAATGCAAACACAGCTGTTAACAATTATTGAGAGGACATAGATTGATCACCAAATTAATGATAAAGTATTCTAGCGGACTATTACTGATTGGATTCATATTCAGCAACAATACTCCGTTTTCAGTTGTCAGCGAACAGTCAGGTATTACGAAATTGAAATTTGAAACAGGAACAATTGATTTCAATTCAATTGGGAATTATACCCGTCTTTCTGCGCCTTCAAAAGGTAGAACGATGGATTATGGTATGCCTGAACTGCCTTTATTTTCTACATTTTTCCAACTGGAATCAGGTATCAGTTATTCTGTTTCTTATGAAGTGATTAGATCTCACACTATCACAGAAATAGACCTTTTTCCAACGCAGGATTCCAATACTGATTGGAATGAGGGCGACATGATACAATTAAACGCTGATTTCTACCAAACCGGTGGGACTTATCCAGAGAGTAACTTATTTACCAGCGAAATCCTCACCATGAGAAATTTGGAATTAATGGAAATATCGTTAATTCCCTTTCAATATGACTCTCAATCTAAAGAACTACTGGTTTTTGATGAAGTTGAAATACACATCTCTGAATCAGGAGTGCGTGAGTTGACTTTGGCTCACACATTACCACCTTCTCGTACTTTCGAACAATTATATGAATCGCTCATCGTGAATTATAATCGCACCGTCGGCCAGGAATATCAGCAGCCAGCAGTTTTATATATTTGTGGTGGAGGGTCAAATGGAGCAATCATTCATCCGGCTTTCCTTCAATTGGTACAATGGAGGCGTCAGCGTGGGTTTATTGTATACACGGCATCAACTGCCGAGACTGGCAGTTTCAATTCTCAAATCAAGAATTATATTCAGGATGCCTACGAGAATTTCAATCCACCTCCTGAATTTGTTGGATTAGTGGGTGATGATGGTGGAGGATTCAGTATCCCAACATATCAGGAATCCTGGTCAGGTTATGGCGGGGATGGGGATCATCCTTATTCACAATTAAACGGGACAGATCTTTTGCCGGAAGTTCTGATTGGCAGAATCTCCGTATCAAATGGGACTGATTTATCGGTTGTTGTTAACAAAACTATTTCCTATGAAAAAGCGGTGGATACTTCTAGCAATTGGATGGAGAAAGCCGCACTGGTAGGAGACTGGAGCAACTCTGGACTCTCTGTGGTGATATCCAATGAATACATTCAAAATATTATGGAAAATTTTGGAATGGAGGATGTGCGTACGCGGCTGGGGCAAAGCCCTTATCCATCATGGATGGAATCTCAGCTAAATGAAGGTATTCTATATTTTAATTACCGTGGTTGGTTAGGCAACAGCGGATTCAGTTCAGGAAATATTAATAACGCTAATAATGGGTACAAAACGCCGTTTGTTACCTTTATTACCTGTGGTACCGGATCATTCAGTTCTACCTCAATCGCTGAGTCTTTTTTAAGAGCAGGGACGGTGGCGAATCCAAAAGGTGGAGTGGCTGCTATTGGAACTGCTACATCCGGAACCCATACTGCATTTAATAACATCGTCGATATGGGTGTCTACGACGGAATATTCTCCAAGGGTATCGAATCTGCAGGTGGTGCACTGGCAAATGGAAAATTGGCATTATACCAGACCTATCCATCGAATCCCAGTGATAAGGTCAGCATCTTCACACATTGGAATAATTTGATGGGCGATCCTGCATTACAATTATGGACAGACACACCTCAGGATTTTATCATCGATCATCCTGAATCCATTGGGATTGGAACAAACTATCTGGAAGTACAAGTACTGGACGAAAGCGGTGGCCCCGTGGAAGAAGCGGTCGTTACTTTACTCAGTGCAAATGATGCCATATTTATCAGCAAATACACAGACGAAACAGGTATCGTACAAATTGATATCGAGGATTTAGATTATTCCGGAACCGTTGGCATTACCGTTACCAGACGAAATTTTATTCCTTACGAAAGTATTATTACCATCGTTGCTTCTGGTCCTGTAGCAAATATTGTAAATGAGGACATCCAGGTTGATGATTCACTTACCGGAAATGATGATGGCATGCTTAATCCCGGTGAAACGATTATACTTCGAATACCTGTCCGTAATTTCGGTACCGAAGAAATTTATGGATTACAAGCACATTTGGAATCAGGTTCGGATAAAATTGAGATTATCGATGGTGATGTGATGCTTGGCGTTTTAAGTATTTCCGATGAGTTAATCGCAGAATTTACCGTCGTTGCATCTGTCACTCTGATCAATATGGAAGACTTGAATTTGATCATTGATTTAAATGATGTTTCACTGAATCACTGGTCTTCACTGGTTCATGTTTATCCCTATGCAGCTAATTTGAATGTCACCGGTTATTCTGTTCAGAACGGATATATGTTGACACCAGGCACCTCTCGTGAAGTTACGGTTTCCCTTTCAAATTCAGGTACCATTGGAGCCTCCGGAGTCACAGCGGTGGTAACTTCTCCTTCCAGTTTGATTGAAATAGAAAACGGATCATTTACTTTTGGAAATTTGGCCCCTGGTGCAACTATCAGCTCACCCACAACGATGACAGTTACCACTTCAAATGATATCGTGAATGGATCTATCTTTTATTTAAATTTTCAAATTCAAAGTGGCACCGGATATGATGCGGTGTATTATTTAAGAGTCCAGATCGGTGTGGTAACGGTGGTTGATCCGTTAGGACCAGACAGCCATGGGTATTACATTTATGATTCCGGGGATTTGGGATATAGCTTTGCTCCACAGTACAATTGGATTGAGATCGATCCCGATTATGGAGGTAGCGGTACATCTTTAGGAATGAATGACAACGGAAATGGAAATCCAAATACACAAACATCAGCGCATGTACCCTTACCTTTTACGTTTAGTTTCTATGGCATCGATTACGATGATATAACAGTCAGTACCAATGGTTGGATATCATTTGGAAATTCAGAACTTGAATCCTTTAGAAATTATCCGATACCGGGTGCCGGCGGCCCATCCCCAATGGTAGCTGTTTTCTGGGATGATATGACAACATCCAGTGGTGATGTTTTGAAATACTATGACGAAGCAAACGATATGATGATCATCGAGTGGTCAAATTTGCAAACGTATGACCATCCACACAGTGAAAGTTTCCAAATTCTGTTGTTTAATGGATTAACACCCACCGGGGATGGTGAAATGATCATCAATTATAAAGATTTTAACAACACATCTTCGGGGAGTTATAGCGGATACACGCCCATTCATGGCGCTTATTGCACTATAGGAATTGAGAATCACTTGGGGAATGAAGGGCTACAGTACACATTTAATAATGAATACCCTGTAACTTCGATGACGCTGGGTGATGAAACATCACTGCTCATTACTACCAGACTACCTGCTGCAATGTTGATGGGGGACGCAAATCAGGATGGCGAAGTCAACGTTCTGGATATTACGGTGATCATTTCGTTCATTCTGAATGCAGGAAATCTTGAACCGATTGGACAATTTGTATCTGATATGAATGATGATGGTGGCGTAAATATTTTAGATGTGATTCACATAATCAACCTAATTTTAGACAATTGATCACACTCAATAATTAGCGTGAAGCCCCATTATCCTGCACGATCTTGGGGCTTTTTAAAAAAATATAAATTTATACCGGAACACGTTTGATATTAATCTTTCTAATTTCACTTATTTTTCTTCTTCTTATCTATGGACGATGGGAATTCATCCAGCACGAGAAAGTGTTGGCAAGTATCCCTGTTCGTATCCATATTAATGGTTCAAGAGGGAAATCCAGTGTTACTAGATTAGTAGGCGCAGGATTACGTGCAGGTGGTATAAGAACACTTTCAAAAACCACAGGATCTGCACCACGCGTGATCGATATGGATGGAAACGACCGGGTGATCACCCGATTACGCTCTGCATCCATTGGGGAACAAGTGAAGCTCTTGCGCATGTTTTCACGTCAAAAGCCGGACGCGGTTGTAATGGAATGCATGGCAGTCATGCCCCAATATCAATGGGTAGCAGAGCATCAGATGGTACATGCAACGATTGGTGTCATCACCAATGTTCGACCGGATCATATTGAAGAAATGGGTCCAACGATGAATGACATTGCTTCTTCACTGGCGAATACAGTTCCTCCAAACGGAATCATGATCACGGCTGAATCCACGATGTTGAAGCCAATTCTTGAACAGGCAAAAAACCTGAATTGTCAGGTATTCACAACGCAGCCGGACGATGAGATAAAAGAAGCGCTCAAACGGTTTCCCTATTTGGAACATGATGAAAATATTGCCTTGTCATTAAAAGTGTGCGAGCAAGTGGGGGTTAGCAGGGGTGTCGCCCTGGAGGGCATGATCAAAGCAAAACCCGATCCGGGAGCGCTGGTATTATGGAAACTGAAGTTTGGGAATAATACGAGTCGCTTTGTCAGCGCTTTTGCAGCAAATGATCCACAATCGACATTAAAAATTTGGCACCTGATTCGGGAACGGATAGATAATGAAACCATTAGTGTATTTTTGAATACTCGTGCTGACAGGAGGCATCGAACCAAGCAATTGATTGAATTGGTTTATACGCATATTAGTCCTCATGCGTTGATCATTCGTGGCGAATATTTACCAGCTGAGCTAACCGCACTAAAGAAAAAATACCCCAATACGGTGGTGACGGTTTTTCCGTCTTCTGCAAGTCCATTACTGGTAGTAGAACGATTAAAAACTTTCCATGATAACTTTATTTTTGGAATTGGAAACATTGTCGGGTGGGGTGAGGAATTTGTATCTGAATTGAAAAGGTATCGTATCCATGATTGAAATTGCTGTCGGACTTGGAATTGTATTATCGCTTGTATTGACGGAAACCCTTGGTGTAACCGCAGGAGGTGTTATTGTTCCTGGTTACATCGCTTTATATTTGCACGATCCACTTCGGGTTATTGGCACCATTGGTATCAGTATTCTGGTACTGCTTGTCATCCAGGGACTGTCTCGGTTTATGCTTATTTATGGGAAAAGACGACTCGTTTTGAGTCTCCTTCTAGGATTTTTATTTGGATACTTGTCCAAGATCTACCTGTATTTTCCAGATGAAGCGGTGAACTTGTCTGGCATTGGAAACATCATTCCCGGACTCATCGCAAGCTGGATGGACAGACAGGGTATCATCAGAACGGTCAGCGTCATTCTTGTCATCGCCACCATCGTTCAACTTGCGTTAATGTTATTTGGAATGGAGACTCCTTTTCATGTTTAGACCGGTTATACAAAAAACGCGAGTATTGGTAGGAATGGCAGTATTTAATCTGCTTATGTTCTTTATTGCAAGTCACTCTTTAGTAACGGTAAAATCGCGTGGATATGAACTTAAATTGCAGGCAGCCGCACAAATGCAGCAGGCAATGGATGAACTTAAAGAATATCGGTTGGGAAGTGATGGAATATTCATTGATTCCACAAATGATCCAAATGAGACTGCATTAATAGGATCCCAATTCGGACCGATCACCACTGATGAGGGAGATCTAGATGCGAAACTCACTACATTAAATCCTAATTTTGCATCATTGGTTCTGGATATGTTCCTCGAATTGGGGATGAGCGCTGGAGATACTGTTGCTGTGTCCCTCACTGGATCCATGCCAGGTGCGAATCTTGCTGTTTTTGCAGCATGTAAAACTTTAGATGTTACTCCGGTAATCATTACTTCTGTTGGAGCGTCTCAATGGGGGGCAAATGATCCGTACTTTACTTGGTTGGATATGGAATCTGTCCTTCTGGACCGGGGCGTTTTCTCTTATCAATCTGCTGCGGCATCCATCGGTGGAAAGGGAGACGTGGGCAAAGGCGTCAGTATGTACGGGCGAGAACTCCTTTGGGAATCTATTTATCGAAATCAAATTCCACTTATCCAAGAGGACAGTTTAGTAGCTGCCATTGGTAAAAGAATGCAAGTCTATGGTGAGAGTGCTAAAATAGCTGATTATTCTGCACTGGTTAACGTTGGTGGTGGAGCATCCAGTATAGGACCTTCAATAAATTCGCGACTAATTCCTGACGGAATTTCTTACCCCAATGAGTTGATGGAACTAAGTGGTAGTAGTGTCGTGAGAGAATTCTCAAGAGAAGGAATCCCAGTAATACATATTCTGGATATTCGAAATTTCTCCCGCGATTATCAAATTCCATGGGCACCCATACCCACGCCAACCATCGGAGAAGGTCCCTTGTACTCTGAACAACGATACAATTTCTGGGTTACTTTAGTATGTTTATTCAGCGCCATAGGGTCTGTCATTGGTGTCGGAATTTATAGTCATAAGCAAATCAAAGAGAGAATGGCAACCTATGAACCGGATTCGATTTTATAAATCACTTCAATTCATTTTCATCCTAACCCTATTGTTTCCAAAAGCGATGGACCCTTTGGAAAAGGAATACAAAGAGATTCTGACAATTGGAGAAAAACGACGTGCATATTATCAACTTCATAGAAATAATCTGACCTATGAAATTACGGGTCCCCAAACTCTTGAAATCAATTGTCGTCGCGCTGTGCCTGAAAAAGAGGTTAAACCATGGAAATTTGGTTATCAACTCATCTTGGATGAGCAATCTGCAGTGACCATTAATCATGAAAGAGAAAACAGTCATGGAGTAGTGTCATCACAGCATCCGGGACACGGCTATACAAAGTCTGGTAAACACGTGGTAAAGATTCCCGCAGGTTCTCATATTTTACAATTAAAACCTGATAAAAGCACTTCTCCCCCATTATTAGTCAGAATGGTAACTATCAAAGAGTCCAGGTCAGGACAAACTTCAACGCTACTGACTCCAGAAGGTGAACATATCCTGCAGTTAATCCAGGTCAATGAAAAATCATTTCGGTATATTGAATTGCAACAGGGTAACGATATTCTATTTTCAGTTGATAGTCCAGGCGAACTGAATGTGATCAGCCGACTGGCTTTTGATGACCGGATGACAGGTGAAGAACCATATCGGATCAGGATATGGGAAAATAATCAAGTGATTGGGACCTATTATTTTTCTACTGAACGGTCAGAAGAAAGCATGGTGGAAAGTAATAAAAAACTCGTTCCCGGAAAATGGCGATCCTGCCTGGTTGATACCAAGGAAGGTACAAACGTGTATAAACTGGAATTGCTGGATAAAGATCGAATGGTTTATATCAGAGGATTACTCTACAAGTAACCGGACTATTATCCCGGCAATATTATGAAAAAATCCCTTCGAAATTACTTTATAATTATGTTTCTGCTGGTGTCTTTAGTGCACATGCAGGACTTCATACACAGATTAACGGTTCCGTTATATTTTAAAACTGCTGTATCGCTGGGGTACGACAGCAATTTCCTCCGATTCTCCGGAGAGGAAATGGACAATGCTGATTTTTCTGCCTGGATGCTGGGTGATGCACCATCGTTTGACAGTTTTGTAATCAAACCAGAACTTAGATTAACCTATAGCCCTGTTTTTCACTCAGGACATGATACAAACCTTAAATTTAGACTTGCGTACTCGGATTACGGACAAACCAAAATTAAGTCCTATGCATCAATGTCAGCAGTTCTGGAACAACATCTTGGTACTTACCAATGGCTGACACTTGGTTATGTGATTTCTCCCGATATTTTTCTTCGCTATTACCGTGACTCGGATAGTTTGGTTCGTGATACGCAAAAATGCCGATTTACCAGTGAGACAGTTTATGCCACCTACTCATTTCCCGTATTTCGCAAAACCTGGATACGTCTTAAATCACAGTTGAATAAACAGTATTTCGTGCCGGAGTTTACCGAATTTGATATGGATATCTTGTCAGTTGAAAGCCGGATTTATACCCGGATGATTCCAGATACTCGATTGTCCTTTTGGGTAAATATTGGTGCTGGAGATAATATTTCTTTTAATAACGGGCTTTCCTCAACAACAATTGATCGGGCGTATTCTGTAACATCAACCGGTTTTTTAGGAACCTATTATCCCCACAATACACTCAAAGCAGTTCATATTTTGCTCTCTGCAGAATATCGCGAATACGAAAGTCTTGATCTGGATGATCCATTGCATCTGGGGAGATACCATTGGGATTACAAAAGTTCAGTATGGGCGGATAGGGACATCACCCGAAAGCTATTTGGACAATTCAGAATTAACTATCGGTTTCGGCAGACTGACTCTCAATATGATTGGGTAAGTTCACTCAAAACATTCGACAAATTTGAAGTTTGGTTAAAATTCTCTTACGACTTTACGCTGGATTTATTTTATTAAATGACATTTGGATAAACATATGAAAAAAATATTAGTACTCAAAATTATCACATTTTCGCTTTTGCTGTTATGGTCGAATGCTTGTCGCACTCCGTCAGATCCAGTTGGTGTAAAAACCAAAAGTCAGATCACCATCGATACCGCTGGATATTGCCGTGATATTTCTATCAATGACTCACTCATAGTAGTGGCAGCAGATGAAAATGGATATCAGACGTATCGATACCAACTAACTGGAAATTCCATTACGTACGAGTTGATTAACGAGGTAAATGATATTGATAATGATGGCATCATTGACAGACTATGGAGTGTTGAGTTGACAGATAAAATAAATGGACATGATTACCCATTGTTTTTCGGGATGGATTATGGCGATGCAGTCATTTATCAGAATGTGAATTCGCCATCGTCTTACAATTGGGAAGTGGCACCCGACGGTTCACCCAATCGCGATTGGGTCAGATCTATGGCTATTGACTATTCACATCCCGACCGTATTCTCGTGTATGTATTAAAAGAAGACGAATCGACACCAACAAATTACATATCGGTTCGTTTTTTAGATATCATTAACGATTTTGATTCAACAATTGTTTTCTGGGGTGGATTAACTAACCGATTAGATAGTTTGAGCATAGAATCACAAGATATTTATTATTCCGACAGTACATTGTATATCGCAAATTCGCAATTGGGAATTCAGATCTTTAAACAAACTTCATCCGGTGGTCTGGAATTCAAATCTGAATTTGATAATATCCCCGGCGAGGTCTCAGATATTTATGCCAATAACGGACTTGTAATTGCAGGATTAACCGATGATAAAGGATGTTACCTTGCGTTACTTGATTCTAATGGGCAACCGACCGTTAATTTACGCATCGCGGACGGATACACTGTACAAGGTATTGATATGTACAACAATGTACTTGCCTTAGCTGCAGGAAACGATGGAGTGCTGTTGTATGATGTCCGTTTGACGGAAAATCAGATCGTTGCATCTGAAATTGGTTTTGTGGATACAGAATATACTTATAAAGTTGAATTGGTGAATGAGTATTGTGTTTTTGCCGCGACGCGAAACGGTATTCAGGTTTCATTTATTGAATATTGATAATAAATATGTCGCAAAAATTTAAGTCAGAATCATTTAAAATACGTTAACGAGGAAAAGATGAGAAAATTTTTAATCATTACATTTACAATAACTGTACTCTTTGCACAGTTTGACTGGGTACAAAACGGACTGCCTGTAAGACAAGGTGTTCATATTGAATGGCAAAGATCGGCAGATTCAGGGGAAGACGGGAACTTGATTCTTGTATGGTCAGATACCAGAAGTGGCGGCAGGGATGTGTTCATACAGAAGGTCAATCCAGCCGGTGAAGCATTATGGAATGAAGATGGGGTAATCGTAGTTAATGCCGATGGGCGGCAGGAAGACCCTCAAGTCATCAGTGATGGATCGGGTGGTGCATACGTAGTCTGGATTGATTATCGCAACGAGCCTGATGATGGAGACGTATATGGGCAGTATGTAAATGCTAGTGGTGAGATCATGTGGGGTGAAGAAGGAGTACCTCTTACTATTGTTCCCGGGAAACAGGTGGAATTGAATTCCTGCTACGATGGTAACGGAGGTGCCTTTATCATCTGGAAAGATGAATCTGTCTCACTTTACGGGCATACCTATGGAACTCATCTTACGCCTGATCAGGGAGATATTATTGCACCAGAAACGGGCATTCCCATATTAGCGAGTCCGGAGCAACATAACAATGTCAGTATCGAAACCGGTGGTATCGGGTATGCAAATTTGGTTTGGGGACAAATCTCCAGTGGTGAAGAGTCAGACCTGTATTCACAAAGAATCGATTCACAGTGCAATACAGTTTGGTCTGCAAATGATGAGAATGGAGTGATTGTATGCGATGTAATTGGGAAACAGGAAAATCCCAAAATCAACAATGTCACTGAAACCATTTCCGCTATCGTTTGGGAAGATAGGCGTTTTAATTCGGAAAAAATTGATATCTTTATTCAATTCATTGATGAAAATGGGTCTGTTTTATTAGATTCTGAAGGTGTCATGATATGTGGTGACAGTGAAATGCAATCAGAACCTCGTGTGAAAGCTGAAAACGGATATGCTTTTGTCGCATGGCAGGATGAACGAAATTTTAATTATGATGTATATGCTCAAAAAGTTTCAATAGATGGGAATATCCATTGGGAATCGGATGGTAAACCCATTAGTACCGAATTTGGCAACCAGACAAAACCAAGGCTTACCACTGATGGTTTTGGTGGAGTTTATTTTATTTGGCAAGATGAACGCAACTCAAATTCAACAAGCATGGATATTTACCTGCAACATGTTAAGGAGGATAACACACTTTCCTTCCAGAATAATGGGCTTAATATTTGTACTGTCGAAGGGAAGCAGGAAGCACCAGTTGTCAGACCAGACAATAATGGTGGTGCTTTAACGGTTTGGGGGGATAAAAGAACCGGAAGTATTGGATTGTATGTCCAGTATGTTGACCCTGATTTTGGTACTACTCTGGATGATGATGGGGTTGAATTATACTTTGGAACCGATGGGAATGTAATAGATGTATCTTCTGTATATCTTGGTGATGAAAGAAGTCTCATCTATTGGGAAGATACACGATGGGGAAGTGCTAACCCGTCTGTTTATGGTATGATTATTAATTCAAATTATGAAAATATCGTGAATGAATATGGGACTTCATCTTCGTTTATCATGGGATCAAATCCATTTACCAGTTTTCCAAAGATTGTGAGATCCGGTGACTATTTGTTCATGAATTTTATTACTGAGGATGAGTGGGGTACTTTCCTACAATACTATACCATTTTTGAGATAAGTGACAATCTTTCGCCGATTGGCAATCCAGAAGGTCAGCCATTATACGTACCTGCATTTGTAAGCAATCAGAATTATTCCAGGGTTTCTGTTGGGGATGATGGATATTTTTACGTTGCCTGGTCAGATGTACGGTTTGAGATTTCTTGGGGGTCATATGCCTTATTTGCTCAAAAATATGATGCTCTTGGTGTCCCACAGTGGAGCGAAGAGGGTGTATTGGTCGGAGCTTTAGATGGAGACAATATTGTCTCCGATATAAAAGCAATCCCTGGTGGAGGATGTATCATGACTTGGGCACAGGAGGATGCCGGAAATCAATACCTGTACAGCCGCTTACTTGATGGTGATGGGAACATTGGTGAGGGCTGGGAAGAGCCCGCAGAGATTGCCGTTCTCGCTGGCGATCATTCTGGATTTAAATCCGTGATTGGGCCAACCGGGTATTTTGGAGTATGGAAAGATACGCGGAATGGCAATGCTGATATTTATGGGCAATTCATCGAATTCAATGGCACATTAGGTGGAGAACCCAATGGTTTCAGTGTTTCAACAAAATCCAATGATCAACAAAAACCCACTCTATCCTTTAGCGAATCGACGAATGAAATTCTGGTTTGTTGGGAAGATTTTGTAAATGGTAATGATTGGGATATTTATTGTACACAGATAAATATGACTGATTTGATCCTGCTGGATGAAATTGAATTAGCTGTAATGTCCGGATCAGGTCAAAATAATCCGTTTGTCTTTACCAGTGATAATGGAACCTTTATGATTAGTTGGCAGGACACTCGAACTAGTCTTGCGGCAGATATTTATTATCAGGAAATTCAAAATGGTAATTTGGTGTTCGAACTTGGAGGGACGGTATTGTGTGATGTTTCATTTAAGCAGGAAAGACCCAAAATTGGCAAATATTCACACACAAATAATCATTATTTCATTTATTGGTTGGATGGTCGCAGTTCCGGCAAGGAAGATCTCATCAATTTGTATACTCAGTCCAGGATGGTGTCTGGTGGTTGTGGTACCGGTGACGTGAATGGTGACGGCACTGTCAATGTGTTGGATGTGGTGATGGCAGTTGGTATCGTGTTGGAAAATATTACTCCAACTCCCGATCAATTCTTTGAAGCAGATGTGAACTGTGATAACAGTATTAATGTACTTGATATTGTTTTCATCGTTAATATTATTGTCGGACCCTGATGCGAGTATACCTGGTATTCCTTCTTTTTCTTGCAATCGGATTTAATCAGGATAATCGTCTAATTGACCGTTGGCATACATATGAAGAGATCCAAGCTCAACTGGAAGAATGGGATCAACAATTTGGTGATAATCCAAATCCATCTCCCGGTTATCCGGGGAGTGGGATCATATATCACCTTGAGGAGATTGGCAGATCAAATTCTGCAGATTTACCCTTCTGGGGAGTCCGACTTTCGTACAATGCAGATGTAAAAGAAGATGAACCTCGTATACTTATTTTAGGTCAGTGCCATGCTGAGGAGATCTACGGCGTGGAAATATCCATGCAGCTCATTTACATGTTCCTGAATCCGCAGCAGTATATTGGAACTTATTATTCGCATATGAAAACCTTGTTGCAAACATCTGAGATCTGGATAATTCCAACTTATAACCCTGAGGGACTTCAGGTGGTGCATGGTTTTGAATTAGATGGAAACTGGCTGCAAGATGAAGCCTACCGGAAGAATCGAACCGATATTAATTTTAATGGACTATTTGATTTTTCGGTGGGAGTCGGAAATGATACTGACGGAGTGGATCTCAACCGAAATTACGATTTCAACTGGTTTTTAGGGGAAGGACTCTGGCAAGTCGATGGAGGTTGTGGATCTTATTATGCTAATTACGATTACTACCGAGGTCCAGCTGCATTTTCTGAATCTGAAATCCGAGCTATTCGGGATTTTGCCACAGATCAGAATTTTCTACTTTCCATTGCATATCATAGCTCCCGCTCAGGATGCGTTTCAGAAAAAATCGTATATCCTTGGGAGTGGGCTGAAGGTAAACAATCTCCCGATTTCCCTGTAATTTCTCAACTGGGTGAAGACATCGCCCATCTGATACCCGATGAAGAAGACTCCGGATATTATTTGGCTATTCCCGGTGTCTCCCGAAGGGGAAATGCCCATGATTGGCTATACACCCAAACCGGATGTATCCAATATCTAATTGAAACTGGTTCCGCTAATCTTCAACCCACCGACGAATCGTTGATTACTGATACGATCAATAGGAATTTGCGTGGTGCTTTCCATCTTATGAATCGAGCCATTGGGAATGCCGGACAAGGCGATGAGGATCCTCTGGGAGCAGATGATTATCAGATAAAAGGTATTGTTACTGATTCAGAAACCGGAGACCCAGTGACAGCAATAATTACTATTCCACAAATGGATGGACCAATGTTGGAACCCAGAACAACAGACGAATTTGGAAGATTTCGTCGATTGCTTTATCCGGGTACATTCCAGATTAATGTGGATGCCAGAGGATATGAATCCCAATCACATTCTGTAACCTCAAGCAGTAGTGTCACTAATGTTTTGGATGTGAGTCTGGTATCCAAACCTCAATATGAATATTCTATTGAAATTCTTACTCCTGAATTATACAATGGAGTTATTTTTATAACATATCAAGATGAAATTGGTATTGTAGATACGATATCAACAGTTGATAATAATGTTACAATTTTACTTCCACAAAATTCTTATGAAGTATCGGTTTGGGGAACGGACGATATTTATCCAAAACACATTACGTTGATTCTAGAATCTGATGTTAGTACTCAAGTCGAGTTAAAGTGGGCGGGAGTGCTATTTTTTGAAACTTTCGAAGATATGTCCGGATGGACTGTAGTAGATGGTTTTTGGAATGTCCAAATGGGAAGTCTCTTATCCCAAAATAGTCTGATTTATCCTAATTCAGACCAATCTCTCATCGAATCTGATCCGTTTTCATTGAATGAAAACTCTGATCTGGAGTTGGTGTTGGATTTTCAATATGAATTTGAGTGGGGAAATGATACCGGATTTGTAAATCTTTCAACAGAAATTTTTAATTATCATGTAAATCGAACCCTTCAGAATTGGGAAAACCACAGAGAATATATCCCTATTGGTAATATTTCAGGTGATATGTGTCAATTATCCGTGGGAATGTCAACTGATTCAAATATTGGGTATCGTGGACTTCATATTGATACGATGAGTTTGTGGTACGAACCATTAAGTGAATGCCCGGTGGCAGACCTGAACCGTGATGGGCTATCAGATATTTTGGATATCGTGTCTTTGATTGATGGGATTCTGATCAATTCATTTACCAATTATCAATTATGTACTTCGGATGTTACGGGTGAGGGTTCTGTTAATATACTCGATATTGTCTATATTATTATGGTCATTTTGCAGCCATAAAAGTAAATTGTTTCAACAAGGAAAGTGATATGAAAATAAAAATCATAGTTACATTATTATTTATGAGTATTGTCTGTGCTACCTCATTGGAAATGTTTCCTTTGAATCAAAAGTGGCTGAATAATCGAATTGTGGGTCAATATTCCCGTGGGACATTCCTAATTGTTTTAGCCAATAGTTATTTAGAACAATATCTCACCTCTGAACAGTACGGTGGTGATTTTGTGGCATTCAAAAATTCTCAAGGATTTGACGTAGATGTCATTTCTATGAATACCGAAGGGTTATCTGCCACTGATCCGACAGATTTGAAGAATTTTCTTGAATTATATGTCCTTGAAAATCCAATGGTAGAATATGTTTTATTAGTGGGGGATATTAATGGTTCTTTCCCTGTACCCACACATTTTATTCAATCTGTCAACGAAGATGAAGTTGATGTGACGGACTATCCCTACTCATTTTACCACAATATTCCCGGGGAAGAGGAATATGATGTTCTTGCTCCAAAGTTTATTGTCGGACGTTGGTCCATCAGAAATGCTGGTGAATTTATTAATATAAAAACAAGAACAATACAATATACGCGTAGAGAATATTTGCCAGTTGAAGAAATTGCATACACGGATTCAGCTTTATTAGTTGCGGGGAATTACAGTAACAATGATGGAGAAGAAATTGATCCATCACAATGGCCGGTTACACCTGTTTGGACCTCATATTGGCTCTATGACCAATTAAATGAATATGGATATGCACAAATAGACACAGTGTTTTTTCATGCAGGAAACCAAAACCCTTACCCACCGGATATAATCAATTATTGGAGTGCAGGGAGAGGAGTCATCAACTACCGTGGATGGGGAAATTCTCACGGATGGCATTACCCTCAATTCCACATTGAACATATCCAGGAATTATCGCATCAATGGAAACTACCGGTGGTTAGCAGTTTTGTATGCAATACCGGTGATTTTGGTGCTGACTTGAATAACCAGGGACCTGTCACATGTTTTGCTGAAGCTCTAACTACAGCTGGAACATACAATAATCCGAAGGGAGCCGTTGCAGTGATTGGACCATCTGATCTGGATACTGATACCCGGTATAATAATGTGATATGCGGGAATTATTGGCGTGCATTATTGCACGGAGAGACCGCAGAACTGGGATCTGCGTTGCATATCGGTAAACAGTCTCTTATAGATGAATTTCCTCAACTAGTGGGTTCCGGGGATGTTGTAGAATTTTATCATCATATATACTCGGTTATCGGCGATCCAAGTATTCCAGTTTGGTTATTGACACCTTCGGATTTATTTTCTGATGTTGAAAGTCAACCTGAACTTCATCAATCCTTTATCTCTACAGTTATCACTGATGAAGCTGGGAATCCCGTTGAAGAAGTCGTCGGTGCATTATTATTAAACAACGAACTAATTGGAAAGGGACTTTCAACACCTGAAGGATATTTAGACATAGATTTTGATGGAATCCCTGAAGGATCGATTCTCTCTCTTTACCTGAACAAAGCGCAATTTTACCAAAAACATATTCAATTAGAGTTCGTTGAAGACGATGGTACACCTTTCACACCTCACATTTGGACCGCGTTTGATGTTCAACCTGTGTTCTCAACCGGGAATGATTACCTTGAATGGGGTGAAGCCGTGGATGTTCGATTAAGCATTTTTAATCCGTCGCAAATTTCATTTTCACCTGTGGATATTTCCCTGACCAGTCTGACCGATAATGTATTTTTTGGGTCTTTCTCCACTGATACTTTAGATTTACTACCGTTTTCCACTTCTGAAACGAATGACCTGTTTAGTGGTGAAATCGGTCAATTTCCCGTTAGCAATCGGATCTATTTACAAGCTGATTTTTCAATGGATGGGCAGGTTATTGCTGAATCAACTATCCCCATAACAATTGGCCCCATCACAGAAAATGATCCATTGGCCCCCGATCAGTATGGATATTGGGCATACGATAATTTTGATACCGATTATGAAGAAGCACCGGTTTATGATTGGATTGAACTCAACCCTGCAGATGGTGGATCTGGCAGCCTATTACCCTTGGATGATGACAGTCATTTTCTTGTACCACTCCCATTTGATTTTACATACTATGGACAGGTGTATAGCGAGGTCACAATAGGATCCAATGGTTGGTTGTCTCTGTTGCCATGTACGATTGATTATTTTTGGAATTTTAGTATCCCAATGTTTATGGGACCTGCAGGGATGATTGCTCCATTTATGGATGATATGGATGATAACGTTGGAACTGAGCCTTTTAATATTTTCTCTTGGTATGATGCAGATAATCAACGGTTTATTGTTCAATGGGATAATGTCTCAAATGGTGAAGATGACGAGTTCTGTGATTCGATTGGGTGTATAAAAGAGACCTTCCAGGTTATTTTGAATGATCCTGCAGCGTACCCAACGGTATCCGGTGATGGAGAAATTATTTTCCAGTATCAGGAGATACACGACATTGATGGGAATGGAAATTATTCAACTATCGGGATAGAATCTCCGGATCAAACTGACGGATTACAATATTTATTCTGTAATATACCAAGTCCTGGTGCCTGGTGGCATGTGGATGGTGATCAGATGCTCACAGAAAACCTTGCCATCAAATTCACTACGACTGCTCCATCAGGTTCTCCTTGCGGAGTCACCGGAGATTTGAATGCGGACGGTGTAACAAATGTTCTTGATATTGTACGAGTGGTTTCAATAATTATGGGTACTTTATCAGACCCAACTCCTGAAGAATTATTTGAAAGTGATGTAACTTGTGATGGTTCAGTAAATGTTCTGGATGTGGTTCGATTAGTGAACATGGTGCTCAATCCGACTCAATAATTTCGCTTTTATTTCTACAACTTGAAATCACGATTTTACGATAACGGTCTGCAATTCGAATGTACCGGTTGTGGAGAGTGTTGTAAATATTCAGATGCCGTTGTATATGTGACTGATGAAGAGATCTCCTCAATTGCACGTTATTTAACCTCACCTGAAGAAGACTTCGTTTTAAACTACATCACTGCATTTCGTGGAAAATTGGTATTGAAATCAAAAGTAGATGCCTGTATTTTTCTAGAAGATGATCGCTGTATTGTCTACTCGGCTCGTCCGAAGCAATGCCGGACCTTTCCCTTCTGGCCGGATATTTTAAAGTCCCGGGTTCGCTGGAGTCAGGTGAGCGAATCCTGTGAAGGGATGGATCAGGGGAAACAATACACGGCAGAGGAAATCCGTGAGATTCTGAATGAATCCAAAACCGTCAACGGATTGGATCAGACAAACTAATCGATAAGGAATGTGGCCTTCAGTAGTGGGAAAAAGAGAAAACCACCAGTACTTTCCAAAGGACGGATACCGGATAAATCCCACGTCACATTGTGAGTTCTAAACCGGAATCCCAGAGAAACGAACCCACCGAAATTCGCCTCGACATCGGTACTATAATTAGCATATTCAACCATAAATGACGTCCTTTGCTCATAGCAACCCGGTAGCCAGCCATATAAACCCATTCGTGCTGTGTTGCATCTTTAAACTTGTCAACTTGCTAATGTTTAAACTCTCCCAATCGTCTATTTGTATTTTTCAATATTAAAGTCTTCAGCCAATTTCTCCCAAAACTCAATCCCTTTTTGACCTAAGTATTTTGCGAGGTCGTCGAGTTCTTTCAGGGCTTGTGCTTCACCGATCTGTTTGGCAATCATAAAAACAGTTACCCATGCTCGTACTGCTTGCTGTTGTTCATTTTTTGTCCAGTGGATGTTTCCCAGGTTAAAAAGCGTTGCACACATACCAGCCCTGTCCCCGATCTCTTGACTAATTTTGAGAGAATCTTCCAGAAATTTCAGGGCTTTGTCGTAATCTCTTCGGGCGTAATAAACCTGACTGATATTGTTCAGTGTTGTACCTTCACCATCCCTGTCCCCGATCTCCTGACTAATTTTGAGAGAATTTTCCAGAAATTTCAGGGCTTTGTCGTAATCTCCTCTGGCGTGATAAACCTGACTGATATTGTTCAGCGTTGTACCTTCACCAGCCCTGTCCCCGATCTCTTGATGAATTTTGAGAGAA
>JABMOW010000116.1 GCA_013204025.1 Fidelibacterota bacterium
AATAATTAGAGCCATTAACAGGCTAAATAACCGTCCTAGAAAATGCCTTGGGTTCAAAACGCCTTATCAGGTATTTTTCGAGGAAGTATCAATTGTTGCACTTAACACTTGAACTCAGGTAATAAAGAAATATGCATATCCCGGATTATTAACTGTCAGCACCGTTAAAACCCCGGATTGTGCCGGTATTTCTTCTAATGCCGATTCACCGTTTACTGTGTTACCGGAAATTGAAATATTAAATCCGAATTGTTCGGCCAGACCTTGATCAGCAGATTCCAAAGATGCTCCGAATAGTGTGATGGAAAATCCAAAAATATCAATTGGAGAATCAATAAAAAGTTCAATCGTAGAGTTTTGATAATCTGCATTCCCAAAAGATAAATCGACAGGATATTCGCAACAGGAATTGTCGCCGTTACAATCAATAATGGCATCGGGGTCAAAGTTATTGGCTGTTGGATCCGTGCACCCATAGCAAAAATCAATATCGTTCCCCGTACTGCCTTCAACACATCCGCATTCGTTTATCCATGCAGAACCACTGCATTCAGCATTACAGTCCATGAGACCGTCAAAATCAGTTTCACTGTTCCAGTACGAACATTCCACACCTGTCGTACCGCCGCAACAATCTCCACATTCATCGAAATATGCGCTTCCATTCTGCACCCCTGCACAGTCAAAAGTAAACGTAGAAGTGCACGCTTCACTGGATAAATCTGATTCGTAATTTTCAAAAACCCAACTGACGGTATAGCAGTGAGTGATGCCATCGGGTAACCCGATATCTGTGTATTCGGTTATTCCAAAAACATAGTCGAGGAATTCGCCATCTCGATAAATATTAAAATCAAGCGGAAGTTCACATTCACCATAGCAAAATGGAGGACCGTGTAATTCTTCTATTCCAACTCCATCATAACCGGATACAATCAAATCAGATAAGTAAATCCATTCATCACTATCAGAATTTTCCCAGAAGATATAAGTTAAAACACCGTTTCCGGGCGGAATATAATTCCCATCACCGCTGAATCCGATGAATACGCCCGACTCATTAAACTGAAATTCGAATCCAAAACCCTCACCTAATCCGCCTGAAGCAGATAGAAATAGTGGTTGCAAACCAGAGGATTGAACAGCAAACTGGACTCCGTAGACATTTTCATCGTTGATCATACTGATCTCGATGTATTCAGAAGTCACTTCGGTGATAAATAACGTTGCAGAATTTCGGGAATGATCCCAATTAGGCGATTCCCAGTTTAGAGTAATTTCGTTCTCACCGCTAATTGCTATCAGATTCTGCGGTCCATCGAAAAAACATAAGTTATCGTTTAAAGGATCATCATCACAAATATCGCAGTTATCTAAATGCGCTGATCCGCCACATTCATCGTTGCAGTCAATTATGTATTCACAGGATCCATCATCAAATTCTGCTTCGAAATCGTAATTGCATGCAGTGTCATCGGTACAACCGATAGCGGGAATTGCAAGGGCAGAAATGGATATAAGCGTCTGTCCAAACTCGCCACTGCCCTGGAGGTAGGTGACTTCAGGTTCAAATTCCATTTCCAAGTCTGGCTTGTATACACGAATAATTATAGGATTGCCGTCCACCCACCCTGTAAACTGATTGCCGCCAATATCACAATAATCAATAGATCCAATTGCTGATGCGCTAATCTGATCTCCTGTCCAGACAATAGCACCTACTAAAAGTTCGCCGATCTGGTTTGAACAATCCCCCGAATTTAGAATTCCAGCGGCATCAAAAATACCGATTTCATCGTCTGGATTTAATCCGGAAATAGTATCCATAAAAATGATAAGTTGGTATTCACCGGTAGGATTGAGATCCGGGTTGTAATACTGTTGAGGTGCTGTAAGTTCTGATATAACAATTAGTAAGTCACCGAATAATCCATTACTCAGGGAAAAAGTTGCTTCGGTTTCATATTCTATCATCAAATCAGGTTTGTAGATTCGTAAAAGAATCGGGTCACCTTCTACCCACCCGGCATATTGAGTACCACCAAAATCACAATAATCAATAGATCCAACTGCTGTTGCATTGATCTGCTCCCCTGTCCAAACGGCCGCACCTACCAGCAATTCACCTATCTGGTCGGTACAATCACCCCAATTTAGAATTCCGGCTGCATCGAAAATACCAATTTCATCACCCGGATTCAACCCAGAAATGGTTTCAGAAAAAACTATCAACTGAGATGCACCCGTAGGCTCTAACTCTACTTGGTAAAATTGAGCAGTAAGAAAAGAAAGTAGAAATAAGGAGGTTAAAATAATATTTTTGGTTTTCATGGTTTCTCCTTTGTTTGTTTTAACATATTATTTATCCCATTTAAGGGTTGAGCAATTCTTTAATAAGATTATTGGTTTGATAAAATGTAATCAACTAAAAGTATGATATCCAATATATCCAGTGCTCCATCTGAATTAATGTCAATTATCTCCAATTGATATTGCTCAATAGTTCTATCGGTTAAAATATAATTCACCACTTCAATAATATCTAAAATATCCACTGAACAATCAAAATTGATATTATACAGAGTCTGTTCATCAAGATTAATTGAAGGAATAATTATGTTATCGGATGACCAATTATCTAATTCGTCACTCAAATTGCAGTGGATGATGTAAACTTGATTTTCAGAAGCTTTCCAATAATGAATTAGCAACAAATTATTTTCAACCCACCCGGGGTACTGTTGATACTGGACTTCCTCATCACAAAGATCTATCGCTCCAAAAGAAGTGATCGTTAGCGGTTCATTATTCCATATCCCTCCACCTACAAGAACTTCACCGGATACTTCATCACAATCACCTAAATTTATTTGACCATTATAATCTAAAAGTCCAATTTCATCTCCAGCCTCACCACCATCGATATTTTCAATGGTAATGGATTTGAATATCCCAACTCCGGTCTCATTGTAATTGTCAAGGTAAGAATTCAAATTTCCACTTAATATCTGGTTATAATATATCAGGTTTTCAGATGGTAGATAGATACAGCTTCCATCTTCAATAAAATAAAAGGACTCAAAATTATAAGCTTCCGGATCTGTACAACCGATACATTCATTATCATTTTCAGGATTATCATCGCAAATACCACAATCGTCCTCACTTGCAATCCCAAAACAAACGCCTGAACAGTCCACATTTTCATTGAATCCATTACATACACCGCACTCATCCACAACCGCGTCGCCACCGCATTCACCGTAGCAATCCGTATACGAACAACTCCCATCATCAATGTTGGATTGCGGGAGATAGGTACACGATGTGGGATCTGTGCAACCTGAAAGATTAACCGTGAGATTGTCGGAGAAATTCATAAATACCTGGTACCCTTGTCCCGGGAATAGTTCACCAATTAGATCGATTCCGTATTCCGGAGTAAAGAAGTTTCCAAAACTGTCATAAACAATCATAATGGACCCATTATCGAGTATTGTACTAAAGAATTCACTAATATCTGTGGATACCGATAAAGGGTATGGCATACTGTTTTCACCTTCATCCAAATAAATATTGACGGGAAGTTGGATCAAAATACCATCAACTGATAGTTCACAAGCTGAATTGACAGTAACCTGGTAAACTTGAAATGGATCGACAATCCAATTTTCTGTTTCGAATATACTGTTTCCTAAGGTGTCTATTACATTCGCTAATTCGCCACTATCGATTAATGGCTGGAAAATATCAATCATATACTGATCAATTGGATGAAGATAATACGAAATCAAATTATTAGTAAATGGTAGAAAATTGAAAGTTTGGGTTGTCAGATCGCCGTACAAGCAACTTCCATCATCAATGTTAGCATTTGGATTGTAATTTGTTGCACTCAGGTCTGTGCAACCGGTTATCAGTTCCGGTTGCGCTCCACATGAGCCGTAATAAGTACTTGTATCCACATATATTCCATATGCCAGCACATTCATATCTGTGATTACAAAAGGTTGATTTGAATCAAATAATTCGGTTCCTGTTGGAGCCAAAAAAATAATCTCCGTAGAGGTTTCTGAAGGTGATAATATCACATCATCCGCTTCTCCGGTAATGGTCAATTCAAATCCACTACTGTGAGCCAATGACATCTGAATTTCTTCAACATCTACTCCTGCCTGAAAACATGCTGATGTTTCGGTGGATTGAATTTCAACAAACTGATCTTCTCCAGGAGGTTCCCAACCACCCAGCATAAAATTTATAATCGGTATAATATCTAATGTGTCAATATTTCCATCTCCATTTATATCTGCGCACGAGTTATAAGGACCTGAGTTTAAAATGATTGATACTATTGCAACCACATCCAAAACATCAAAGACTTCATCTCCATTGACATCACCAGGCATGCACATCTCGCAACTTCCATCATCAATAGTTGCATATAGGTCATAGTTAGCTGCCTCTTCATTAATACATCCATATACCACAGGGTTGCATTCTGTGGGCGCTTCACAAAAATGAACAACTATAGGGGTATTAACAGATACCTGATATCCTTGACCAGATAACAATTCTTCAAATCCCTCGAAATTGTATTCAGGTACAATCATATCTCCATTATTATTTGTGATAGTTGTGATAACATTATCGTCTATAAAAGATTGAAAAATAGATACAACACTTTGAGTCGTGCTCATGGGATACCCCACTAGATTCGCACCTTCATTCAGCGTAATGGATACTGGCAGTGGATTTAATTCTCCCAGGACTTGCAATTGGGTATTTGAATTTACATGAACAGTATATACTTCACCCGGATCAATACCCCCGATTGAGTTTACCCATTCTGAATTGTAAAAATAAAGTACTCCCCCATTGCTGCCAGTTATCGAAATCAGATTTGAATTCTCGATGAGTGGTTGAAAAACCGTTTGAATGTTATTGATTTCTGGAATGATAAAAAAGGATACCCAGTTTGTGCCTCCGGAAGTTAAATTGATCAATTGAATGATCAACTCATCATAAATACAACTCCCGTCGTCTAAATTTGCGAATGGATCGTAATTCAACGCTTCAGGATCAGTACACCCGAATACTTCATATCCCCCAGAACCAATCTCATACGGGTCTCCAACGACGACGTCCATTGCTTCGCCTACTGCACTAGAGAATGAAGGTTGCTCTAAAGTGATAAGCCCTTCGGATCCAGTAAAACTCCAGTTTACATATGTCAACACGCCCTCTCCGGATGGGATAGAATTACCGGTGAGGGAAAATCCCAAAACGAGTCCGTTGCTATTGGTTGATATCATGAATCCGGATTCATCTGCAGATCCGCCGATAGCACCTCCAAATTCAGCAATTAATTCCGGAGATGAAACGATGGTAAACTGAAACCCATACACATCTTCAGTGTTGATCATGGAGATTTCAACAGCAGAATCAGTTGCATTGGATATGTAAAGATACACATCTCCTTCTGTTATGCAACTCCCATCATTTAATGTTACATTCGGATTATAATTAAATGCTTCTGGATCGTCACATCCGACCAGGTCTGCACCCGGATAAATGAATAAGATCATATCAGCCTCCAAACCATTGACCAAATAATCCACCCCAACGATTAGACTGCTAATAGAGCCAAACCAACCAAATCCATCAATGTAGCTGGCAAAAGCTGTACCATTTGACACCATTGTGGGCATCCCAATAGGAAAGTACTCCGGTGAAAATACATTTTGAATACTGCTTTCTCCTTGAATGAAATATTGGAATCGGATTTTATTTAAATAATCTGAATCAAGTATCAATTCTGTTTCTTCGTAGTTGCAACTCCCGTCGTCAATTGTAGTACTGGGGTCATAGTTCAACGCAAATGGGTCAGTACATCCATAGCAGAAATCCGAATCGTTACCTGTGCTACCCTCTACACATCCACACTCATTATTAAAAGCCAATCCGAAGCATTCTCCACTGCAATCGTAGCTACCGCCAAAATTATCTGCATCAGTGTACCATGAACATTCGGTACCGGTAATCCCATCACAGCAAACGCCGCAATCGTCCAATTCAGCGGTACCTCCGCATTCGCCTAAACAGTCATTATATAGGCAGCTCCCGTCATCGATAGTCGCCTCTGGATTGTAGTTACACGCCAATAAATCGGTACAACCATAGATATCATCTTGACAAAAACAAATGTGTGCAATTGACACAATGACAATGAATAGTTTCGTCGAATAGGTTCTCATCACATCCCCTTCACTGGTTGATTACGTAACGCAGGTTTCGTCATACCCTCGGTGAGTTTAATGGCATGCGTATAACTGATACTCAGTTTTTCACCTAACGTGGTTTTATTGAAATTATATTTTTCCAATAAGAAGGCGCATATTTCAGAATCGAATTTCTGATTTAACTCTATCCAATTCAAATTTGAGTTATTTTGATAAAATTCAAAACAATAGGGATGAGGTATCCCAGGATATAAGTTATTAATTCGTTTCTTTGTATCAAAAAATGTTCTTCTGGGTATTCTCAATTCTTGTATTATTTTTTCTACCTTCCCATGTTGATTGTTTAAAATCTCAAAAATCGAACCCTGGAATATGGCTCTTATCTGCTGCAGTGTTTTATTCATGGCAAACGATAGACCCTGTATATCATTGCTGTCTTTGTCTGATTTTTGGTTTTCTGAAAGTACCTGTACATATTTATCAATCACCATTTTTCGATAACCTGCGCACGGAAAATGATGGCTGATCAGTTCCATTGCGGACTCGTACCCTTTACGATAATAATAAATGGATGCTGCCGGATTTCCAAGGTGATTATGGCTTTTCCCTAGAAGATAAGTCAATGAAGGCAGTAAAAAATACAAATCGTGTTTTAAGACGATATTCAATGACCTTTTTAAATATCCGGCAGCAAATTGCCATTCATTAGATTCAGAATAAAGATACCCAATATTTAATAGCGTAAAACCTTGTGTATAATAGCTGTCAGCAAGAGTGCTTGCTTTTTCTAAAGTCGTGATGGCTCCGTCCAATTGATTCTGATGAAATTTTAACATCCCAATGTCATGTACTATGGCTGACTCAATGTGCTTATAATTCATCCTCTGAGCAAGTTCAAATGCGTCTGCATAATACTTTTCCGCGGCAGGATAATTATTTGACTTTCGATAAATGTTGCCGATATTTTTATAATGGTAAGCGAGTGTGGCAAACTCCTGGATATCCTTGAAATATTTCGCAGATTTCTCAAGATCCGATACGAGGCTGTAATCCCCTTTTCGTGTTTTCAGAACCAACCAATAATAATTAGCAAGATTCAGCAGATAGTTTGATTTAGTCAGGCTCGAAATTCGATCCAATAGCATCAATGCCAAATCATACTGTCCGGTTATGGCTAAAAATGATGACATCTCCATAATGACCATAGCACGTGTATCCAGGTCATCGTCAGCTACCAACGTTGATGCGTATCCAAGTGTTTGTGCTCCTTTTATCAAATCACCCTCATGGATTTGACATCTTCCCACACCCACTAGAAGAGTAGCTTTACGACTGCCAGACGGTTCACTGTCGTTTAACATTTGGAGCGTTTCATGTGCGGATGAAACACTAATCTCGCTGAATTGTGATAGATGGGAAACAAATTCCGCCCATTTATGTGATGTGGAAAATTGCTTAATTGACGATGCGGTAATCTCAATCGGATGCGTTGCGAAAATAATTGGTAGGTCAGTCATAATTTTGTAATAGTGCGATATTATTTAGTTAATACATGATTAATTTACTATTTAACGCACTTAATGTAAAATAGTTTTTTAAATTTATAAAGTTCTTGAATATTGGGTTCGCTGACTAAAGTCATTTTTAAGGAATAATTAAGGGGAGAAAATAATTGAAATGCGATTTGAATAAAAATTAATATTTTCAATACTTCTCCATTTATATAAATAATACTTATTTACTCGCCACGAAAATTTATTAAATATTATTGGCTAATTGAACAACTGTTACATAATATTACAGTAATATTATTGTTATTATGAGCAGTATTATTTCAGGAATATCCTGAAATAGCATTACAACTATGATAGTGCCATCGGATATTTAAAAGAGAGTTTTTGATACAATTGTATTTAGAGAATGGCATTTATTTCATTCTAAGTCGACGGAAGTTAAATAATTACTCACTCTTGATTTTGAAGATTGAGCATAGGTGATGATGGAAAAACAAACGAGATTTATCGAAGTGTGTAACTAATCCCAATCGCTAAATACTGTCTGATTTGGCGTCGGTTGGAGATATCCTGATCATAGATGAGTTTGAAATTAAAACTCACATCGAATAGATCTGATAATTTTGTTGAGAAATTACTATCCCAGCGAACATCAGTCTGTCGCACTGAAACCAAGTCAGAAAACAGTTCTATTTTTGAATTAATTGATGTGAGTTCGTTAATATTATTTTGATAATCCACCACCCATTCAAGTCCATATTCAAATTTAGATTTTTCAATTTCCAGCGTTGTGGGATCATCCGCGTACGGTGCAGGAAACTGATCTGTAAACGTCTGTTTCATTGCAAATCCCAATCTGGAATTCATACTATTGAAAATTTCCCAGGCAAATCCTGTGCTTTCGGTGATGTACAGAGGATCCAGAAAATCCGAAACCAGTTCGGAGCTATTTTCATTGTAATTATACCCTGGAGAAAATTGCGATTGTAAATTGATGGCAAGGTAAGGATTCACTCCATGTCTGATCTTCAGATTGATCAATGATTCCAGTTTTATCTCATCAATTGATTTCCGCGCTGGTATATCTCCCACACGAGTCTTCCCAAATGACATATCCAAAATGTGCAATTCATTCCATATGGGATGCTTCTTACTAAAACTACTTTTGAGATTGGTCTGCCAGCTGAGCGTACTTTCTCCACCCGCTTCCCAATTATCTACCTGGGTCTGACTGATACTCAAATGTCCAACGCTTTCTACCTTGTATCCAGAAATTGTATTTTGAGAGGATAAAAGACTTATTACTGAAATCATGATTATAATTTTAAAATATTGATTTATCATTGTTACTCCTTTAGAATTTGGCATTCTCTTTAAAAATGAGATATCATTTAATTTTTTGTATCCAATCACAATCACTCTGCAATTCAGGTAAGTAAGTTTACAAATAATAGAATAATGAGAAAAAAGACTGAAAAATCTCATCAACACTAGAATTCTTTCATAAGTTGGTAATTCCTTATCGTTTCATTTATAGCAAAAAAAACCCTCCCCATATTTCAGGGGAGGGTAGGAGAAACAATCAAGTTGGGGTTCATCTTGATCGTCCGATACTGATCCGTCGACACATCGGATCAATTTTAGAAATACTAATTTCGCAGTGGTTTGCCTTTCTTTAGCATAAATCCGATTCTGGCAATTGTTTTGGCTTCACCACACAAGCTCACAAAAGCCTCTCGTTCAATGTCCAAAAGGTATTGTTCTGAAACTGGTTTGAAGGGTCCGCCCTTGCTTCCCCCAGTGAGGACAAATGCTAGTTTCTTCGCGATAAGTGCATCGTGTTCACTGATTTTTCCTGATTTCACGAATCCCTTAATACTGCTGTCCACGACCAATCTGCCACTGACACCCGGTAATTTAAAAGTTTCAGGTTCAAGAGGTTGATATCCTTCAGTTAGTTTCAGAACTTGCTGCTTTGCTTCCCAAATGAGAAAATCGCGATTAAGGACAATATGGTCATGCTTGCGTAGATATCCCAAAGCTTCCGCTTCCTTCGCTGAGCTGGAGACTCTTGCAAAACCGATGGTTTCGAACGCCTTCTGCACTATGGGAAACGCTCCGGGCATTGGAGATTTGATCTTTTTGGATAAGTTCGACAGCATCCTCAAGTTCCCACCGGCTCCAGGGATGAGTCCTACCCCCACTTCTACCAGTCCGCAATACAATTCTGCTGCAGCGACGATCATATCAGTAGCGCCAATGATTTCAAATCCGCCACCTAGCGCCATACCAAAAGGTGCAGAAATGACTGGAAATGGTGCATATTTTAGTCCCTGAAGTACCGTCTGCATCTGACCTGTAAGTTGATCAATGCTGTCCCAGTCTTTTCTAATTGAAGCGTTCAAGATGAGATTTAAATTTGCGCCTGCGGAAAAGTGCTGACCATCACCCGAAATGATGAGTCCTTTATATCCGTTTTCTTCCACCCATCGTGTAGCAAAAAGTAATGTTTCGATAATGGAACCATCAATGGGATTCAACTCAGCCTTCAGCACAGAATGGAAATTAACTCCTGCAACACCTTCACCCAGATCTACTAAAGATGCAGACCATCCTTTTCGTATTGTGTTCCCGGTGGCGGATTGCAATTTGAATGTAAGAGATTTTTCATGCATGGGTGTCGGTCGATTTTGGTTTTCATCGGGTCGATAAGTATTGATCTTCCCATTTTGCATGGTATAAAAAGACGTATGCCCGGAGGATATCATTTGTCCAATCCATGTTGGGATTTTACGTCCTTCGCGTTGCATTCGATCTACAGACTCTTTCAATCCTAGTGCATCCCACATTTCGAACGGGCCCAGTTCCCAGCCAAATCCCCATCGCATCGCTTTGTCGATACTTACGATATCATCAGCTATTTCTCCCACCAGATGTGCACAGTACAAAAGTGTTTTTGCAAAAACTTCCCACGTGAATTCACCTGCTACATCGGGGGAGTAAGCCAATGCTTTTAACTTGTCCTCCAGACGCGTGTGTGTTTTTGCCAAACGAACGCCTGAAAACCTTTTCTTTTTCTGAGGCCGGTATTCAAGAGTAGTTACATCGAGAGAGTGAATATTCTTCTTGTCTAATTTCTTGTAAAAACCCTGCCCAGATTTCTGTCCGAGCCATCCGTTTTTGATCATAGTTTCGAGATAATCAGGTATTTTAAAAATCTCACGCTGGGGATCGTTTTCACCTTTGCTATAGGAATTCTGGGCAACAAACGATAATGTGTCCAATCCGACCACATCTGCAGTTCTGAACGTGGCACTTTTGGGATGTCCGATAAGTGTCCCGGTTAGACCATCCACATCTTCTACTGATAGTTTTCTCTTTTTTGTTTCGGCCAATGTGACCATCATTCCATACACGCCGATTCTATTGGCGATGAAATTTGCAGTATCTTTTGCAAAAACCACACCCTTGCCAAGCACTTCCTCCATAACGGGAGTCATATCAGATATGACAGTTTTATCCGTTTCAGGATGAGGAATGATTTCCACCAATTTCATGTACCTAGGGGGATTGAAAAAATGGGTGATAAAAAACCGTTTCCGCAGTTCAGATGGGAGTTTTTCAGCCAGTTCTACAATTGATATCCCAGAAGTATTTGAAGTGAGGACGGCATCCGATTTAATATGAGGTATCACTTTTTCGTACAAGGATTGTTTCCAATCCAATCGCTCCGCAATCGCTTCTATGATCCAATCGCATTCACTTATTTTTTGTAAATGTTTTTCGTAGTTCATAGGTGTGATCAAATCAATATTTTTCGGATTGTAAAATGCATTCGGTTTGATGGATTTGGTAAAGGCGATTCCCTTCTCTGCCACTTCCTGCGTCATATCAAATGCGTATACTGGGATGCCGGCATTGGAAAGATGTGCAGCTAGTTGCCCACCCATGATACCGGTGCCAAGAACAGCTACACGATTAATGGATTTCATTTTCGATTCCTTTGATAAATTCATTCTGATACTTATTATTGGATCTCATTAGGAGATACGCTCAACGACGGTAGCAATTCCTTGACCGGTGCCTATACACATAGTTGCAAGACCAAAATGAGCGTTTTCCTGCTCCATGACGTTCATAAGCGTGGCAAGTATTCTTGCCCCTGAACATCCCAATGGATGTCCAAGTGCGATGGCACCGCCATTTTTATTGATCTTTGAAACGTCCCACCCACCTTTTCGGATGACATACAGACTTTGCGCTGCGAATGCTTCATTAAGCTCAATAACATCAATATCTGACATAGTTAAGCCTGCTCGCTTCAACGCTTTTTCAGTGGCGGGTAGCGGTCCTGAACCCATTTTTGTCCAATCAACTCCTGCAACTGCTCGAGACACGATTTTAAATTTCGTAGCAATACCCAACTCATCAGCCTTCGTATTGCTAGTCAATAGAATAGCCGATGCACCAATTGAAATAGGGCTGGAAGTGGCTGGTGTTATTGTTCCATCAACTTCAAATGCAGGAGATAGTGATTTGATCTTTTCAACATTGGGTTCTCTGGGTCCTTCATCCTGTGAAATGATAGCGTCATTAAATGAGATAGGAACGATTTCATTGCTAAACCGACCTGATGAAATAGCTGCCAGTGCTTTCTTGTGGGATTCTATCGAAAATTCTTCCTGATCTTCACGGGAGATATTTAGCTCCTTCGCTAGAATTTCTGCAGTTTCGCCCATTCCCATGTAGTACTCTTTCTCGTACAATTCTGGATGAAAGCTTGGATTAAAACCGCCCATGGGCACACCAAACATATCTTCCATACCAGCTGCGATACCTACATCCAGATCACCGGCTGCAATCGCCTGTGAGAGCTGATGGACAGAATCCATAGAGGATCCACAGAACCGATTAACAACTTTTGCACCAGCTTCAACAGGTAGCCCCGCAAGAATGGATATTCCACGAGCTGCCAACATTCCCTGATTGCCTTCCGGGAAGGCACATCCAACCACAACATCTTCAACAAGTGAGCTAGGAACCTGTGGATTTCTCGCCATCATCGCTTTTATAACGTCTGCAGTGAGATCATCAGGACGGATTCCTACTAACTGACCATTTTTAACTCCTATGGGACTCCTCATCCCATCTACTAGTACTGTAAATTTTTCCATTTTTTTCCCTCTTTAACGGATTATAAGTTTGGGGCTATAAAAGTAATACTTTAGATATGTGTCATTTTTAATCATCCAGAAAATATTTTTTGTGGTGATCAAGTTTTTTAACCAGATATTCCATCGATTCTATGGGCGAATACCGTATGATGATCTCTGAACATTTCTTTTCCAGATAATCAATTCTTTCAGAAACGTTATCTTTTGAATCCAGATGAGATAATATTATTTTTGAATGGCTGACCATCTTTTCAAATCGATCGTGAACGACCAAACTGAAAATGTTCATAAATGTATGCTTCTTATCCGCATCGTCTGTCAGATTATTTGAACGTTTGAAACCTGCATCCATAATTGAGAGACTGATAACCATGTTGGCCAATGGCTCTAGTACCCACTCATTATTTTTTAGATCCTGTCCTTCCGAAATGATACCTTCGTTTAAGGTGTATAACAAAAGAGAACGTGAGAACTCAATAATCCGCGCTAGCGTATTTAGTTCATTATGATCAGAAAACTTTCTTTCTGGTATCCAATGGTTTTTCCGATTGGATATAGCTTCTCTGACGGGTAAATCTTCCAGAATGGATTTTTTCAATAGAGTGCCACCGATAATCAGTCGATTAATTTCATTGGTTCCCTCAAAAATACGATTGATGCGGTCATCGCGGTAAATGGTTGCAATGGGATAATCTTCGATAAAACCATTTCCTCCAAAAATCTGAAGGCAATCGTCAATATTATCTGATGCTGCTTCAGACCCTATAATTTTACATATGGATGCTTCGATCCCATGATCTTCAATAGTCTTTTGTACAATGGAATAATATTCAGCAGACTCTTTGTCATAATTTGATAGAACTGAATCTAGTGAACCTGCCGTCATATACAGTATAGTATCTGCTTCCCATGCTCGGACCATCATTTTTGCCAATTTTCGACGAATCATGCCAAATTCTCTAATGGGTCGATCAAATTGTTTGCGTTCTGTCGCATATTCGTGAGCAAGAGTGATTATTTTCTTAGCGCCTCCCATCGTTGTTGCGCCCAATTTATATCTGCCCACGTATAAAACATTGAAAGCAACCGCTGACCCCAACCCCACCTTACCGATGACGTTTTCAATGGGTACTTTACAATCTTCATAGAAAAACGTGCAGGTTGAGGATCCTTTAATTCCCAGTTTGTGTTCTTCAGGTCCAAGAACCCACCCTGTACATTCTTTATCCAGGATAAAGGCAGTAAATTTGTTTCCATCGACCCAGGCAAAAGTGACACAAACTTCCGCCCAACCCCCATTTGTTACGAAAATTTTACTTCCATTGAGGAGGTAGTGCGTTCCTTCTTTATTCAATGTAGCCTTCGTAGTTCCTGCAAGCGCGTCTGATCCTGCTCCAGGTTCAGTGAGAGCAAAGGAACCAATCCACTCGCCTGATGCCAATTTTGGGAGATACTTTTGCTTTTGTGCTTCATTCCCATACCAAATAATGGGGAGAGTACCTATGCCAGTGTGATCAGCAAAGGTAACTATAATCGAAGCATTTTGTCCTTCCATCAATGATTCTGAAACGATGATAGAAGTAATTTTATCAGTTGCCAACCCCCCCACGCTTTCAGGAAAATCGGTACTCAGAAAACCAAGCTCCCCCATTTGCTGAATTAGAGACCTCGTGAGTACCTCGTTGGGATGATTCAGCTCGTCTTTTATCGGTTGAATTTGGTTTTTGCTAAAATCGACTACTGCCTCTCGGAACATAGCATGCTCTTCGCAGAATAGTTCTCGAGAAAACACTTTGCCTTTATCTACTGGAGTAACGAGGAATGCACCACCTCTCCCTTCCAGTTTTGCATGATCAATAGCCTGATGCTGGATTTGCTGCGAGTTGTTCGAGTTTTTATTGATTTTCATTAATGACTCCGAATCATGAATATTTAATTTTTCTTAATACCATAAATGATAAACTCCATTACATGCTGGAGATATTCCTCTCCTTTGAAGCTTTCTGATTCAAAAATTGTGAACCATGTGATTCCTTGAAGTGCCGTCATAATGGAGAGAGCGGACACTTTTGGATTCAAGTTTTTAAATTCTCCCTGATCAATACCTTTTTGGATAACTCGTTCGAATAATTCAAGAATATGTCCGTAGAGTTCTTTTACTTTGGATAACACTTCATCATCACGGTTGGCCATTGACCAAAATTCCAGTTCAGCCAAAAATATTGTTGGATTTTTTCTAAATTGCCTCACTACTTCTGAAGCAAATTCCTTTAATATTTGGGATGCTGGATTACCATCTTGGTCATATTGATGAAAGTTAGGAAAGCTATAACTTTCCCAATGATCTATCAGTGAAAGGAACAATTCTCTTTTACTGCTAAAATGATGATAAATGGCACCTTTGCTTACTCCGGATTGCTGAACAATATCAGACATCCTGGATTGTGAATATCCTTTTTTCACAAATACCTGCATTGCGGCATCCATAATTTCGCGGATTCTTATTTCTTTAGGTTTATTCTCTGCCATAATTTAGACCGACCAGTCGGTTTATATTAATACCATTAATTCATATTAACCAAATTATTTTGAATATATTTTGCAGATTATTTACTTTAATTTGTCGAGTGAAAATCTCTATGCAGGTTGATATCTAAAAACGTACCAAGTGGATCCAAATTACAAATTGTAAATACTCCACTCTTTGACGAACTCTAAATATTGAGGTAGATTGGAATCAGATATGAAAGAAAGAAATAGCATTGTAATTATAATTATTTTTCATCCAACTCGTCGGATTACTATTCCTATTTCTACAATTGTATTATATCAGAAGTTCAATAATTTATTAGACTATTTTCTATGAAAATACTCCGATTATCTACACTTCTGTTGATTGCCTACTTTCTATTCCCAATCTCAATTAAGGTATTATCGGAATATGATATGGAAAATATCATGTTAGGAAAAGCTCCGAAATTTAGCCGATTATCCAATAATATTAATAGTGACTCGGGAAAAATGTATTACGGTGTTTTCTACAAAATTGTATCGGTTAGAAAAAAAATTGAACGCAGCAGTAAAGGTAATGGTTCAATGATTGTTGGACCCGTGGTGATCTATCATTCATTGCTCAATAAACTCTATTTTTGGACAGGTAACTTTTTTTCAGAGATGCAATCATTGCGGGTAGTTCGAGATAATTCCGATCTACCTATTATTATTTGATTACGTCAAAGAAAAATACTTATTTATCACTTCATCTAAAACTCTGATCGCAGTTGGAATACATTTTTCATTCACATCAAAATGTACGGTATGAACATCCTTTGTAACTCCATCGCTACACCCTACTCTGAAATACGTACCCGGTATTTTTTCAAGATAATACGCAAAATCTTCGCCACCCATACTGGCTTGTTTTAATTCAACTAACGCATCATCACCCAAGGTACTTATTACAGAATCAGAAACCAGTTTTGTCAAAAATTCATCATTGACTATCCCCGGAGCGAAATAGGGAATCTGATAGCTGATATCTGCTCCAAACATACTCCCAATATGAACGATAACATCGTTGATGACCTTGTGAAGTTTATCTTTTAGATCAGGATCCAGAAATCGAAGTGTGCCCTGTAGATTTACTTCATCAGGGATAACATTAAATGTGTGACCACCTAGCACTTTTCCAAATGACAGAACAACAGGTGAACGATGATCCACTTCACGGGAGATGGCTTCATCAAGTGCAATAATAGTTTGAGCCATCACAGATATGAGGTCTGTCGTTTCATGCGGACGTGAAGTATGCCCTCCCTCTCCTTTCAATGTGATATCCACCAGCTCAACTGCTGCGGACATTGGTCCGGTTCTGATAGCGATTTTCCCTGCATCTAACCGAGGTAACATGTGCAGTCCAATTATATGATCTATGTCGTCTATTAGACCACTTCTCATCATTGCTTGCGCACCACCTGGCGCTTGTTCTTCCGCAGGTTGAAAAATAAAACGAATGGTTCCGGGTATTTCAGGACGATATTCTCTCACCCACAGAGCCAAACCAGCCACAATACTCATATGGACATCATGGCCGCATGCGTGCATCACACCTTCATTTTTTGAGGCATAAGGAACAGTCTTTGCATCACTCATTAGTAAAGCGTCAAGGTCACATCGGATACCCAATGTTGGTCCTTTACCAGCTCCGAAATCACAAACAAAACCGGTTTTCATTTCAGGTGTTTGCGTAATTGAATATCCAGCATCAGTTAATAGTTGATGTAAATAAGCGCTTGTGTTAAATTCTTTGAAACCTACTTCAGGATATTGGTGTAAATACCTCCGTAGGAGAATCAACTTCTCTTCGTTTGTATTTAGCCAGTGATTGAGTTTCAATATCCTATGCTCTCTTTCAGAGCATGAACTGCATTACTGATAACTGAATTGAGGTCGTGCGTTTTTTCATATAATCTTATCTGTCTTTTGTACGGAGCATTATCATTCTCAACTTGATATGCTAAATTTAATAGCTCCGTTCCACAACCCAGATCTTTCCCTACCGGTAGTATCTTATCAATTGTATCCAGAATAACGGATTTCAATGTCTGCTGATTGCCCATTACATCAACGATATAATCAGCATCAGATCCATAACGCGTGGCACGCCATTTGTTATCTTTAATGACCCACCTATCCAAAATGGGAAGCTGTGATCCGTCGTCATAGTGATTCGAGAGTCCGGTAACAAGTGCCTGGGTAAATGCCGCAAGATTTACAATCTCTTCCAAACTTGAAACACAATCATAGACTCTGATCTCAACAGTTCCAAATCCTGGGTGAGGCCGGATGTCCCACCAAACTTCTCGAATTGAACTGATGGATTTTGCTCTTATCAGTGTTCTCATAAATTTTTGGAATTGCGAATAATTGATCATTTCAGGTGGGATACCTGTTGTAGGCATAGAATCAAATAGTTTTGTACGAGTTGATGCCAGTCCGGTAAGTTCTCCATATTCGAACGGAGTGTTAGCGGATAATCCGATCATATGTGGGATGTACCTTGTCAATCCATTGGTAATAGCAATCGCTTTTTCTCCAGAATCTACTCCAACGTGAACATGCACACCTGAAATCAATAATCGCCTTACCGGCCATTGCAGTTTATCAACCAATTGAAGATAGCGTTCCTTGTCAGTGATAGTTTGGTCAATCCACCTTGCTCTAGGATGCATCCCCATCCCCATAAGTTGAAAGCCATTGTCTTCTGCAACTTTAATCACTTCACAAAATCGCGTCCGAAGGTCCTCTCTGACTTCAGAAACATCTCTGCATATTTTAGTATTCACCTCAACAATTGAATCTAATAGTTCTTCTTTAACATGAAGACTGTCTGGGAAATTGTTTAAAATAGTGGGAGCACCAGGTGCCAGTTCAAGCGTATCCGCATCCAAGACGAACAGTTCAACTTCTACACCGATCGTTGGATCTGGTGAATTATTAAAATAAATACGCTCTTTCTGCATGATTATCCCTCCATCATTTTGCTAAATGCTTTAAAATATGCGTCCTCCATGACTTCTCTGTGAATATTTATATGGTCATTTATTCTCAATTTGTTGTCTTGTGTTACTCGGCCGATTGTTTGAGTTGGAACATCCAGATCTTTAGAAATCATAATCAAATCAATTAGTTTGATTTCAGGGATGGTAATAATGATTGCACTGGGACATTCTCCAAATAACAATTCATCATTTCGTAATCGTCTCGCACAATCTATTTTTGCTCCTAATCCTGCAGGTGAATGGATAACGGATTCGGCAATACATACGGCGAGGCCACCATTAGAAATATCGTGAGCAGAGTTTACGATTCCCTTTTTTATTGCTTCTAGACAGACTTCCTGAACTCGCATTTCAAACTCAAGGTTTAAGGGCGATACGGGGCCTTCAATTTTATTATGAATTTCACTCAAGTATTCAGAACCACCAAGTTTTCCGTTTATTGCACCCAAAACAATGATGAAATCATCTGAATGTTTGAATTCCATAGTAGTCAGGTTAGAGACATCTTCCATTAACCCTACCATCCCAATTACAGGAGATGGGTAAACAGCCCCAATTGTACTTTCATTGTAAAAACTGACATTACCTCCCGTGACAGGTGTATTAAATGTCCTGCACGCATTACCGATACCTAAAACCGCTTCCTTGAATTGCCAGAATATCTCTGGATCGTTAGGGTTTCCAAAATTTAAACAATTGGTAATCGCTATGGGTTCAGCGCCTGAACACACAACATTTCTGGCTGCTTCAGCAACTGCCATTTCACCGCCTAATCGGGGATTCAGATAAACCTGTTTTCCATTGCAATCAATGCTTACAGAAATACCCTTTTTTGAACCTTTTAAACGGATCACACCAGAATCACTGCCAGGACCGAGTATCGTATTAGACCTGACAGTTGTGTCATATTGTTGATATACCCAGTGCTTGCTACAAACATTGGGCGAAGCTAATATTGTTGTCAAAACCTTGTTATAATCATCGGGTTCAGGTAATCTTTCAAGACTCAATTGATTTTTTTCAATGATATATTTTGGCTCTGAAAATGGCATATCATATTGTGGAGCTCCCCCACCCAATACCAATGATTCCGCTGGGATACTCGCAATAGTTTTGCCATTTTCGATCACTTCCAGCATTCCAGTGTCGTTAACGACTCCGATTTGAGTACAATTTAAATCCCATTTATCAAAAATTGTTTTTAGTTCATCATCAAACATTTTCTCGATCACAACTAGCATTCGTTCTTGTGATTCGGATAACATGATCTCGTAGGCATTCATGTTCGGTTCACGTAATGGAACTTTGTTGATATCAATCGTGATACCGCATTGACCTTTTGCGGACATTTCAGATGAAGAACAGGTAATTCCCGCAGCGCCCATATCTTGGACACCGATGAGCCAATCTTTTTTACATAATTCTAAAGTGGCTTCAAGTAGTAATTTTTCGAGGAAGGGGTCGCCAACTTGAACATTGGATCGGCGAGATTCGGACTCTTCCGATAATTCTACAGATGCAAACGTAGCTCCGTGAATACCATCTCGTCCTGTTTTAGCGCCTACTAAAAACACCGGATTACCATTCCCTTTTGCAACCGCGCTAGCTGTTTGTTTTGCGTTCACAATACCCAGTCCAAATGCATTCACTAAAGGATTGCCCGAATAACTTTCTTCAATAACGACTTCGCCTCCCAATGTAGGTATGCCAAGACAATTACTGTAATCTGCAATTCCTTCAACAACATGCTCTAGGAGGAAACGGTTTCGTGGATTGGATAATCCACCGAATCGTAATGAATTCATTGAAATAATAGGACGAGCGCCCATAGTAAAAATATCACGCATAATCCCTCCGACTCCGGTAGCAGCACCTTGGTAAGGCTCAATAGCCGAAGGATGATTGTGGGACTCAATTTTAAATGCCACCGCTTTTCCATCGCCAATATCAACTAATCCGGCGTTTTCTTCCCCTGCATCAACAAGGAGTTTGCCGCCAGAACGAGGCAATGTTTTCAGCCATTTGATTGAACTTTTATAGGAGCAATGTTCACTCCACATGACTGAGTAAATGCCAAGCTCAACATAATTGGGGGTTCTACCAAGGATATTGACAATTTCCTCGAACTCACTTTTAGTCAATCCATGCTCAATTGCCATATCTTGTGTGACTGCTGGATATTTGATCACATATGCTCCAAAAATTATGTATAAAATAAAGGGAAAACTTACCCACTATAGGGTGGTAATGCGTAATCTCAAAAATTGGTTAATTTAAATTTAGTAATCAATTCGAATTGAAAAAGTTCATTAGAGAATTGACTAAAAAATGGAGATATTTAAAATACATATTTGTTTTCTTTTACATCCCTCATAATTTATATCATATAATTTTCGCATGAATTTAATCCAATCGAGGAAATAATATGAAATTTAAGGAAAATTTTCTAAAAATAGATCAGGGTGTATTTGTCTTCTCCCTGACTGTTGGAATATTATTTATTATTTTAGATGCATTTATCGATACTTATGTTTTTGTAGAAGGAACTTTAGTTCATCAGCTCATCAACCCCTCACCTTTTGAAATCTACTTTCGAGGAATGATTTTTTTTACATATGTAGTTTTCGGATTTATTGTATCAAAAATAGTGATGAAAGTCAAATTAAGTGAAGAAAATTTTAAAATACTGAATTCTGAATTAAACCAGAAAAATAAGAATTTAATGGAGCAGACAAGACTTGCTAACCTTGCTACTGAAGAATTGGAAAAAGAGATGAGTAAAACGAAGGAAGAAATCCGAAAAAAGGAAAATTATTTTCAACATATTGAACAATTAAATAAGTTTATGGTAGATCGCGAGCTAAAAATGATCGAGCTAAAAAAAGAAATAAATACGCTTTTAAAAGAGCTTGATCGACAACCCCAATACAATGTGAAAGTTGAAAGTATTTAACTATTTTTAAACATAAATCGACGCGATTTTTAATCAATGTCGCAAATCAGAAATTAATTCGCTACAAACCGTTTCGGTTATTTGATTTTCGCCTGACCAATAGAATTTACGCAGTAAACGCTGCTTGGTCAAACATTCCTTTCTAT
>JABMOW010000117.1 GCA_013204025.1 Fidelibacterota bacterium
ATAAGTGAAGAGAGTCTCCAGCAGTTATTGTATGAGATTAATAAGATCGCCATTTCTGAAGGCTTGGAAGATCTGAAGAGTTTACGACAGGATAGCACCGTTGTTAAAAGCAACATTCATTTTCCCACGAACAATGCACTTGTTTGGGATTGTATAAAGGAGAGTCACCGTTTACTGGAGCATTTGCAAGAGGAGTGTGGTGATGTGAGTTTCCGGGATTATCGTAAATCAGCCAAGCAAGCCTACTATAAGATCAATGTGACCAAGTCAAGGGATGCCCGGGCAGATCTATTCCGCAAGCAATTGGCCACCTTTACCAAGTGTATTAATCAAGTCTCAAATACGCTCAAGAAAAAGGTCAAAGGTGTTAAGGGCAAGGCATTAATGACCATGCTGGATGAGCTTTTGCCCGTGATGAAGCAGGTATATGATATGACGTATCGCAAGCAGATTTTAGGCGAACAAGTACACGGTTCAGAAAAGATATTCTCCATCTATGAGCCCCATACAGATATCATTGTAAAGGGTGGTAGAGAGGTGCTATTTGGTCACAAGGTGAATTTGGCTGGTGGCCGCAGTAACTTGATATTGGATTGTCAGGTATTGGAAGGGAATCCATCTGATATACATCTATACCAACCGACATTAGATCGAGTGATTTCAGGATATGGTATAACTCCTCGTGATAGTGTTACCGATGGTGGTTATGCCTGGAGGGATAATGTCGATTATAGTCTAAGTCATGGCATTACAAATATTGTTTTCAACAAGACTGTGGGATCATTAAAGAGTTGTGTAAGCAGTCAAAACATGGAGACCCGCTTGAAGAAATGGCGTAGCGGGATCGAGGCAGTGATCTCGAACTTGAAGCGTGGTTTTGGTCTGCGTATTTGTGAGTGGAAAGGCTGGGAGCATTTCAAGGCCAAGGTATTGTGGAGTGTAATTGCCTACAATTTTCGGGTTATGACAAAACTTATTCTGGAACGAATCATGAAGAAGGCAGCCTTTGCCTGACGATTATCAATTTATCAAAATTAGTTGTCTGTTGGATTATGGGATAGGTACGCCCATTTTTACTCAAAAAAGGGCTGTTTGATGAAGTTTGGATGGACAATGAACCGTTTCACTGGAAAATCACTTTTTCTGCTGATATTGACAGAACCTTTGGCGCAGAATCTCGTACGGTCACAAGGTTTGCGATGATTTTAAAGACTTAATGGACAGACACTAATTATTCAATTATTGAAGAATTGGACTCTGCAATAGCAAAATATGAAAGATGGAGAATAAAAGCTCTGGAAATGGGAGCTGAGGTTAACAAACCTCTCGCTACTGTGCAACTTAATAAAGCAGTCATAGAACTCGGCATTGAGTGGCTCTTGAGTAATAATTAATAGATTATCGACTCTCCAAAAATTTATTCGATATCTCGCATTTTCCTTAAAGTGTGAACTCTGGAGAATCTTGGATGGTAGCTCCTCTCCTGCTTAAAGTCTCCACAGAGATGTAGATTCAATAAATTAATGAATTCTTAGCAGCTACAACCTGCTAGACATTTCTGCATAAGGGTCTGTACACAATTAAAATCTCTGTGCCACAATGGTTCCTGGGGTTATTCTTTGCAATCCTTTGATATTATGGTCTAACCGACTAGATTTTAGGACAATTGGGGGTTCAAACTGAGTACTAGATCCAAGTATAAATGCAACGCCTGTGGATATTCCGCAGATGTTTGGGATGCCCCAGACAAAGCACCAATTGCCACTGTGGACACCAGGCACTGCTTGGGATGTAAATCTCTAGTTGAGGTACCCATAGAATTTAATGGTGAGGGTCTTATCGAAGATCCAGATGTTGTACCTAGTTTTCTAAATCGGTGCCCTGATTGTAATTCGTCTAATGTTCAGCCTTGGGATGCCAAGCATCCCTGTCCTAAGTGTGGTGAGCATATGACCATTCTGAGACTATAGGTGAAAAATGAATATTGAACACGCTAACCCGTTTAACGATCCGAAATTATGGATTGCAATCATAGCTGTATTAATAGCGTTATTTAATTTTGCTCACATGACCTGGTTCAAAACGGATCAAAATAAAAAATGGAGAGCGATTAATGAACCATACATAAAGATTACAAATATGTTTTGGGTTGGGTGGCTGGAGATTGATAGAGATAAAGCCAAGGAGTTAGATTGGGGCTATAGTCCTTACTTAATTTCACATCTTGAAGGAAAAGTTCACCAAAACAAGATGCGTTTATATGACAAATTGGTATTATGGGATGATAAAGGGAATATTAAAATTGAAGAAGGTGGAAGTGAATTAACTGTTTCGGAGTGCATGAGAAAGGCAAAAGATCTGAATTTAGCTGAATCCAGCTTTTCATTACGTAAACACAAACAACTACATTTTGATATAGAAAATATTGGTAATACACTCACAAAAGTTGAAAAAGTAGAAGTGTATGCACTAATACCTGTGGACTCTTCTCCTCAACAAATATTTTCAAGTATTTCGGAAATTGATCTTCCTAAAGGTGAAAAGGGTGGGATTAATATTGATTTTTTTATTCCAATTAAGACTAATTGGGAAGAACAAATATTCTTTACTGTAAAGGTAAACTATCTGGACATTGAGGATAAAATGATAAAAAGTATAAATGAAATCATTTATACTCCATCAAACGATACTTGGTCACATGGGTAAGGTTTTTATTTCTTTGATCTTAGCTTGTAGTAAAAAGGTTTATGGGAAACATTAAAATTACTAAGTGAGTCGGTAGTGTATAGCAGCTCAAGCCTAGGAGATAGCATTAAACAATTGGGATCAGGTGGAGTTTAATCACTTAATACGTAATGCAGCATTTGATTGGTTATCATCCCAAGCAAGCATTCATGGTGATGTGCTTCCAAGACGGCCTTTATTGGAAGAGGGATTTCTTTATAGGGGAGAGAGAGTTCCTTTGGTTTCTGCACAAGGTATATTTAAACCCCGAATCATGTCTGCACCATTATCGATTACAACCTCACCTAAAGGTCCCTATGATGATGCCTTCAGCAATGACGGTTATCTACTTTATCGCTATAGAGGTACAGATCGTTTTCATCGAGATAATGTTGGGCTCAGAAATCTGATGCAAAATCAGATTCCATTAGTCTATTTTCATGGAATAGTGCCTGGTAGGTATTTAGCTGTATGGCCAGTTTTCATAGTAGCTGACGACCCAAACAAATTGACATTTAAGGTTGCTGTTGATGACATCGATGCCATCAAGCCTGAGAGAGCAGCATTAGAAGTAGCCGAAAATGACGTGGCTCGGCGATCTTATTTGACAACCACCGTAAAACAAAGACTACACCAACGAGATTTTAGAGAAAAAGTGTTACAAGCATATCAAACTAGCTGTGCAATGTGTAGTTTGAAACATAGGGAACTTTTGGACGCCGCACACATAATTCCTGATCATGAGCCTGGTGGAATACCAGTTGTCACGAATGGACTGTCGCTATGTAAGCTACATCATGCAGCGTTTGATTCATTTTTGATTGGAATTACACCTGATTTTCAATTAATAATTCGGGAAGATCTTTTATACGAAATAGATGGACCTGTGTTGCAACATGGTTTAAAAAATCTTCATAAATCCAAGCTTATTTTGCCTCACTCGAAAGAAGATTGCCCAGATCGAGATAAGCTGGCATGGAGGTATGAGAGGTTTGAGTCGGCGGGCTAAAGACCTTTAAATGAAATAATAACAAAGTTCCGCAAAATGGAGCTGTAGCTCAAGCCTAGTCGTTTGGTTTAATTTTTAAGGGGTAATTTATGCGAGCAGATTTAACAACAGCTGAACAGTTGATGTATAGCACCGTCAGGATAGAATGCCCAATAGATAAAGATACTAGCAGTAGCGGCTCAGGTTTCATTTTTCATTTTGCACAGGAAGGTGAAATGCGAGTTCCTGCAATTGTTACCAATAAGCATGTTGTTCGCGACATGACCCATGGGTTTTTTTATATGCATCTAGCTAGCGAAACCGAGGGAATGCCAAGTAGCGAAAGTGCTAGAATAGAAGTTCCTGATTTTGAAAAAATGTGGGTCTTTCACCCTGATCCAAAGATTGATCTTTGTATTCTTCCAATTGCCCCGCTTTTAGTCCAATTTCGGGACAAAGGTACACCTCTATTCTATCTGGCATTGGAAAGAAATTTGATACCTAATGAAGAAGAGTTAGCAGAGCTTACAGCTTTAGAAGATGTTGTCATGATTGGATATCCGAATGGAATTTGGGATTCGCTAAATAATATGCCAATATTCCGCAAAGGAATTACCGCAACGCACCCTGCAGTGGATTACGAGGGACGATCAGAGTTTATGATTGATATGGCGTGTTTTCCTGGCTCATCCGGCTCACCTGTTCTTCTATATAATGTCGGTGGCTACCGGAGTAGAGCTGGAACTTATATGATGGGACAAGACAGGATTAAATTATTAGGCGTCCTTTACGCAGGTCCTCAGCATACTGCGGAGGGGGATGTGAAAATAGTTGAGGTACCTGTAGGGCGACAAGCAGTGGCAATATCTAGAATTCCGAACAATCTCGGATTAATAATCAAAGCAAAAAATCTTTTTGCCTTTGATGAGATCCTAAAGTTACGAGACCAAAAATTGAAAAAACGCTTAAAAAACCCGCATAGCTGATTATCACGAGGGGAGTACAATACGAAACCGATGTGGATGGATACAGTGAATTTACAAAGCGATGCTGTTTCGGGAAGCAGCTCGATTCAAATGTGTTAGAACGTCATTATAGGTTTATGCTATGACACAAATATTAATTGAAACTGCTCTGGAAAAGTTAAAACAACTTTTAGAGTCCAGTATAAATGAAGAATCAGAATACCAGAAATATTTTGAAGCAAATCCTATTGTTTTTAAGCTTCTGGGGTTCAAAGAGGCACATCCGCAACTAAATCTACATTCAAAAAATGGGGAGCATTTGATCCCTGATTTTGTCCTTAAACATGAAAATGGATTGTATGAAATCTGTGATGTGAAATTACCCTCGGAGAAAATTGTTAAAAAGAAGAGATATAGAGATGAATTTTATGCAAAAATAAGTTCTGAATATGCAGGTCAATTAAGGAACTATGCATCATATTTTTCCGATAGTCTAAATAGAGAATACATTGAAAAAGAGTATGGACTCAAAATAAATCCTAATCCCCGAAAAATAATGATTATTGGTCGGAACGAATCTCTAGATCGTTTTGTTGTACATGAAATACTGAATTCAAGGGGATATGAATTTACCCTCATCACCTATGACGATATAATTGAACATCTTACCTACTGTTTGCAGACAAGTTTTGTTTCGGAGCGTCAATTCTTTGGCACATCGTTCTTGATTATTATGCGTATACAAGATCTCGCGAAGGAACATGACCAATTTGTTATTGATTTCGGCGATGATGATCAGAAGAGCAGATTCTCAATCTTTCTTGACGGCAACAATAATTTATGCTTTCGGGTTATTGATTCTACAGGTAATGATTGGAGTATCAAGGCATTTAAAAATCGAGACCTCTTTAAATTTGACGAATATTTCTATCTTCATTGCAGTGTAGGCTGCTCTCCAGAATATTCAATAATGGAGATGTATATTAATGGTTCTAGACTGGAGAAACGAGAATTCAATCACAGCCTTTTTGATGGTCGAGGTGTCCATTACAAGAATCGAATATTCGCTTCTGATATAAATAAAAGTAACGGCTCATGTTTATCATTTGAATTGATAAAATGTTATAATCACAATTTAAATCTTAATGACAGGCTAAGAGAAGATTCGGAATTTTTGAGAAGATTGATCTGGACTGCTAGCCAGCACAAGCTTTGCACAATGTTTTTTGGAGAAGGGGCGTTTACTGAAATTAAGTACGATTATGGCCAGAAGTCCCCAGTCAATCCAGGGCTTGAAGCACATTGGGATATTCACAACCTTTTCGATAAAGGCAAATCTATTCTTGAGATGAGACGAGAGTTGAATCAGATATTTGATGATGTCTAACAAAGTTTAGAACTGACTCACACGAAGGGAGTGTTTGAGAAAAATCATAAATCATGAACATTAGGCAGACAATATCATCAAGCAGCAATTGGCTCGACCTTAAAACCAAAATTGACGCTTGCTCCAACACGAAGGGCAAGGGCGACATCTTTGAGCTATTAACCAAGCTCTACCTCAAAATCGACCCCCGTTATGTCAGTAAACTGAGAACCGTCTGGCTTTACAACGAAATCCCAACAAACACCCTCAAGAAACTCAATCTACCCACAAAAGATATGGGCATTGATCTCATTGCTGAGACACATGAAGGTGAATATTGGGCTATTCAGTGTAAATACAAGGCTGATGAAACCAAATCGCTTACCTGGCGCGAAATATCTACGTTTCAAAGTTTAGCATTCTCTAAAGCCAAAGGGATATCGTTCGGTCTTATTGCAACAACAGTTGATCGGTCGGCGTCTGTATTTAAAGATCAGAAAGAAGATGTAAAGCTATTAGCTGGAGAAATCTGGCGAGACCTAGATTTGGTGTTCTTCAAGCAAGCCAAGAGACGGTTGGCTCGAAAAGTTGTTCGGCCTGTCCCTTTTCAGCCTAGGAAACATCAACAAAGAGCTGTGACTAATGCCCACCAACACTTCGTTTCAGAGAAGGCCACTCGGGGCAAGATGATAATGCCCTGTGGAACAGGCAAGAGTCTCACAGCCTACTGGATTGCAAAAGAGCTGGAGGCGAAATCGATTGTCATCGCTGTACCCAGTCTATCACTAATTAATCAGACTTTAAATGCCTGGTTAAGAGAAGTCATAGCGAATAAGCAGACTGTAGACTGGATCGCAATCTGTAGTGATAAAACAGCTGGCGAAGTTGACTCCGCCGTTAGTACTCAGGATTTGGGAATCCCAACCAATACCGACCCAGAGATTATTGCGAAATGGCTCAGAAAACGCTCCCCAGGATTAAAGGTGGTCTTTACCACGTATCAAAGTGGGAAAGTCCTAGCGGAGGCTTCTAGCCTTGCAAAAAAGGTGTTTGATCTTGGTATCATGGACGAAGCGCACAAGACCGTTGGAGATAGAGACAAAACATTTGCTCACTTGCTTTCTGACGAGAATATCAAGATTCGAAAACGTGTCTTCATGACAGCCACCGAAAGACGTTATGCTGGCAATCGAGATGAGATCATCAGTATGGATAATCCTGAGGTCTATGGGGATACTTTCGAGTTATTGACCTTTAAGGAAGCTCTGGAACAAGATCCACCCATACTTTCGGATTATAAAATATTGACCATGCTTATCCACAAAGAGGATGTAGCAAAGTACATACAGGAACGAGCCATTGTAAAACCTGACCGTGGCAAATGGGACAATGGTGTACAGGCAGAGATGTTAGCTGGTGTGATTGCCCTTCAAAAAGCTATGCAGAAGTACCCCATTAAACATGCTGTATCCTTTCATACTAGCATTGCCAAAGCTCAGGCCTTTAGAAGCAATCAGCAGACATACACGGAAGCGGTCGAAAAAGACACTAATCAAGTCGAGACTTTCTTTGTCTCTGGAAAAACTCCCACATCCATTCGGTCCAGGGTAATCAAGGAGTTTGCATCCTCCGAAAAGGCGTTAATCAGTAATGCCCGTTGTCTAACTGAAGGAGTGGATGTTCCAAATATTGATGGGGTCTTGTTTGCTGATCCTAAAAGGAGTGCTGTAGATATTGTCCAAGCTGTGGGACGTGCTTTACGATTGTCTGATGGGAAAGATTTTGGATACATCATTATTCCTGTACTAATAGAAGATGAAATAGACTTTGAGAATAGTGGTGCATTCCAGACCATTCTAACTGTGCTACGTGCTTTGGCTTCCAATGATGAGCGGATTGTTGAGTATTTTCGTGATAGAGCAAATAAGAAGCTAACTAGTGACACTAGGTTTACTCCAGAGTTGACTGAGAGTCTATTGGAACGGGTTGACCTGGATCAGTTTGTTGAGTCAATAGAATTGCAAGCGTGGGATAAACTTGCGAGGTTGAGCTGGCGACCGTTCAAAGAAGCTCAAGCCTTTATTCATAATCTTAATCTAAAATCCAATACAGCATGGCGAAAGTTATTAGCCTCTGGTAACCTACCACGTGATATTCCTTCTCACCCCGATCGACAATACATAGGACTAGGTTGGGAATCATGGGGCGACTGGTTAGGCACGGGTAATATTGCCAACTATTTCAAGGAGTTCCTTCCGTACAAAGAGGCGGAGGTCTTTGCAAAATATTTGGGGTTGAAAACAAATGGGGATTGGAAAAAATATTGTGATGGGGAGTACCCTGATAAGCCACCCTTGCCTGCCAATATACCCAAAGCTCCAGAACCTACATATAAAGGGAAGGGCTGGATTAGTTGGGGCGAATGGTTAGGTACCGGAAGTGTCGCACCGGGTGAGATAAAATTTATGAGCTACAATCACGCTCAAGTTTTTGTCTGCAAGCTTGGACTTAAATCAGGGACCGAATGGAGACTATATTGCAAGGGTGAACTTCCCAATAAACCGCCAAAGCCCTCGAACATTCCTGTGGCCGTCGAAGCCATTTACAAAGGGAGGGGCTGGGTTAGTTGGGGTGAGTTTCTTGGGACCGGGATGGTTGCCCCCTCTAAATTATCCTATAGGAATTATGAGGATGCAGAATCATTTGTCAAGTTCCTAGGTCTTAAAAGTGTATCCGACTGGAAAAGATATACAAAGGGACACTATCCTAGTAAACCCACATATCCTGCAGATATACCTGCTACACCTCAACAAGTTTATAAGAATAATGGGTGGGAGTCTTGGGGTAAATTTTTAAGTACTGGGTCCATTGCGACGCGTCAAATTGAATATTTGAGTTATTCTGAAGCTAGAGATTTCGTGCATAAACTAAATTTTAGGTCGGCAGGTGATTGGGAGAAATATAGGAAAGGGGAGATGATATATTTATTTCCGAAGCCAATAAATATCCCAAATTATCCAAAGGATTCCTATCGGGATAAGGGCTGGATATCTTGGCCCGATTTTCTGGGGTATGAGCCTAAGGAGAATCGAAGATGATGTGGGTGGATACAAGCGATGCTATCTCAGGAAGCAGCTCAAGCCAAGGGCGTTAGCTGACAAGGGGAAATGGATGCGAAAAAGATTATCAAAAATAGAAAAATCTTGTCTCGAAAAGTCCCGAGACAGTGCTCTGCTTGCTATTGAGACATATAACAAACCTGCCGTATCATTCAAGTCGGGCGGATTTGTAGTCATGATGGTCATAGCATATACTGCTCTTTTCCATGCAATATTCTTTAAAAGAAGGATAAAACCTTATTACAAAAAGAAGAATGATTACCACTACAAACGTGAGGATGGAGATTATAAATTTTGGGAGCTCAGCACATGTCTGAAGAAATATTTTAGGACAGATACTCAAAACCCAATTCGACTGAATCTAGATTTCTTTATCCGTCTTAGAAATAAAATAGAGCATCGATCGTTTCCAGAGATTGATCCTAATATATTTGGCGAATGTCAAGCAATGCTGTTTAACTATGATGATTTGATCGAGAAAGAGTTCGGCACCAAATGGTGTTTGCGGGAAGCCCTCTCATTTTCTTTGCAACTATTTCGTTCGACTGAAAACCTTGCTATTAACCCGGCAGATAATAATGCATGCTTTTGAGTTAGAATATATTATCTTATGGGATGGAAAATCTAGATTTAAGAAAACAGTCAGACGATGTCAGGAATCATACTCGAAAACAAGCCCTTGCCCTCTTAAAACAGGGTAAAACGCAAACGGAAACAGCAAAATTATTGGGTGTTCACCCCCTCAC
>JABMOW010000118.1 GCA_013204025.1 Fidelibacterota bacterium
AAAGAAGACATTCATATCTTGGAAATATGTCTCCGGAACAATTTTTAATGAAACACTTAAAGAAAATTAAGAATCAAGCAGCATGACTTCTTACCGTGTCCATTTTTTTGTAGGAACTCCAGACCTTCAAATTTAGGGTCAACTATAAAACAAATTAGGAGATGAAGTCAACTTTTTCTCATAGATCTATTCTATTTATATTCTCGAACTCAGCTTATTTATTTAGTTTTATCGATATGATTATTCAATACTTTTTCATTGAATAATCTAAGTCCTAAATCAGCACGGTATCCATGTATTTCACTAACATCTAAAACTGTCATGAAATTGATGATTTCTTTGCTTACTACCTGACCTGGAACTAAGACTGGAAATCCAGGTGGATAAGGAGTCACAAAGGTAGAGGCAACCAGTAATCTTCCGTCCTCCATAATAGACAAACATTCGTTTAAAGGAATATATTCATAATTATCTTCATCATACGCCAGGAAATAAGCTTTCCTCAAATTACCTCCGGGGATATTAGGTGCAGCCTTAAATGCAGGATGGAAATAACTAAAATCTGGCAATCCAGGAAACTCCTTGGTCAAGGAATAAATTCTTTTTTCCCTGATTTCCCTTTCCTTGGTATTCATAGCCATTAACTCATCATCAAGTTCATCTGCAATTGTTAAAAGTGCGTTGGTCAAGTAAGTAATGCTCCCTCTGGTGGTTCCAATATTAGTCATGAATAACACAGTGTTGCGAGACGTCTTGTTGATCTGGAGATTAAATTTATCCATTAAATATTTGTTCTTAAACGTATCACCATCAACGCCAGTCTTCCCAATATTTAAGGTAATTTTAGTAGGGTCCAGAACAAACTCATCATTCTTCCAAGCCTCGTCCATGCGGTTCCAACCTTCTTTTTTTGTGTAGTATTCATTAAGACCGGTTTGCCGAAATTCGTCAGGGATAAAATCGTTTGCAGTCAGGACATCGAAGTATTTGCTCAATTGAGGATTGTCATTTATTTTGGCTCTAAGGACCATCGCTAATTCAATGCTTTTTTCGACCAATTCAAATCCCTCCAGCTGCACCTGCCGTCTGCCAACATCAAGTGATGCCAATATTTGATAGTTTGGTGATGTCGAAGTATGGGTCATATAAGCTTCAATAAATAAATTTTCTGTTTTTCTTCGGAAATCTTCATCCCAAATATGAATCATTGAGGCCTGTCTAAAACTACTTAAAGTCTTGTGGGAACTCTGTGTCGCATAGACCCGTATTCTCACCTTATCAGGATCGGGTAATAATGATTGCTCTCCATCATTCAATCCTTTTATATGTTCGTTGTATTGTAATAAATAATTGCGACTCTTATACTTCTCATGAAGCTTTTTCGCCGCATACATGCCTGTACGTTGCTTATAATTATATGCAAATCCCGCAAAGGCAAACCAAGCTTCATCCCATAAAAAAACCATGTCTGGTTTTATAGCCAGGACTTCCTCCATAAGGCGCTCTACATTATAAACAAGTCCGTCAAAAGTACAATTGGTCAAGAGTATCATCTTGACTTTGTCCAGTCTTCCGCCTTCTTTTAATTGCAATAATTTGGTTTTAATTTGTTCAATAGGTACCGCCCCGTACATTGAGTATTCTTCAATCGGGTAAGAGTCCATATATACGGGATTGGCCCCTACCAAAACCAATCCGTAGTGATGAGATATATGACAATCTCTATCAATTAGTACGACATCTCCCGGCTGAATCAAAGCTTGCATCACTATTTTATTTGCTGTGGATGTTCCGTTGGTTACGAAATAGGTGTTTAATGAACCATACGCATCACGTGCCAACTCCTGAGCTTTTTTAAGTGGGCCCGTAGGTTGCAATAATGAATCAAGTCCACCTGTTGTTGACGATGTTTCTGCCAAAAACAGATTGCGACCGTAAAAATCACCAAAATCGTTAATCCATCTCGATTTGAAGACAGAATTTCCACGAGATATGGGCATGGCGTGAAAGACCCCTGTTGGTTTTTGACTATATTCGACCAAGGCAGAAAAGAAAGGTGTATTGTATCTTTCCATGATGCCTTGCATAATTGTAAGATGAAGTTCTTGTATATCTTCCGTCTGATAGAAAATGCGTCTAAAATCTTTTAATGTACTATTTTTTAAATGCTCCAATGAAGTGTCCGTCACATAATAAACATCCAATTCGGATCTGAATTGTTTTATTAATTTGCCGACTAATGGGCCCAGGTCAGTTTCCGATTCACAGGAAAAATCCAGTTTTGTTACCTGCTCGATATAGGGTTTAATAATATCTGCAAATCCATTTGAATTGAGTGGAGGTGCATACCGAACAACGACTGCCTGAATATTATAATTAAAAAGCAATGCAATCATTGCATCTTGCAATGTCGTCTGAACTACAACGCCATACGTGAATTTATCATTGGAAGATCGAAGAAGCCTTAAGCTTAGATTAAGTTTGGTCTCTTCTTGTTCTGATATATTGTCCACAAACAAGACCTCAAAGTGATCTTTCCTTTCGATGTCCTCTTGATATTCACCTGATAACTCAATATTGTGTTCTTCTTGAGTAATAAACTCAAGACTACTTCTATAACTATCTCCAACCAATAACTTAGTGGTTTCATCCACCAAATGGGATAAAGATGCGTATTCATTACTGAGAAAGGCGTTTTTGAGTTTTTGTAATCGATCTTTTCCTGGGAATGCGAAAAAACATTCTACCCCTTTTAAATCTTTAAGAAGCTCCTCAACCTTCTGCTTTTGTGCTTTTTCATTTGCAGAACCTTTCTTATCGTGGGTCAGTTCAGATGTAACAATTTTTAATTTGTTCCAAAAATCAACCCGAAGCTGTCTAATGTTATAATATGCAGTACTTTTTATTTTATTTTCGTTCATATGTAATTTACACCTTTAAAATATCTCGAATATGATTTCTGGCATCAAACAATAAAAGTCTTAATACCACTTTCTTGGAATGCTATAATATAACTTGAATTCAACTCCTAAGTGCAACTCAAAGAAGGTTTGTAGAGAAAGCAGAGCTGCAGTAGCATCTCCGCTCTCACAGACTAATATGAGGAGCACTAATGAGA